>CAZNXL010000106.1:0-6800 GCA_964577075.1 uncultured Dorea sp.
CTTCAGGCATGTGGAAAGAATATTTTAATCGACTGCGGAATGGAGCAGGGGCCGGATCTTTATGAGAATCAGGAGCTTCCGGTTATGGCGGGAGAGATTGACTATGTGCTTTTGACACATGCCCACATTGATCACTCGGGCAAGATCCCGATGCTGTGCAAGGAAGGATTTGAAGGAGAGATCATTACTACATTTGCCACGTCGGATCTGAGTAATATCATGCTCCGTGACAGTGCGCATATCCAGGAATTTGAAGCAGAATGGAGAAACAGGAAGGCCAGACGAAGCGGAGCGCCAGAGTACGAGCCGCTCTATGCGATGGAGCACGCAGACGCGGCGATCAGGCTTCTGCATCCGGTGGACTACGATCAGAAGATTACGCTCTGTGATGGGATAGAGGTAAGATTCAATGACATGGGGCACCTTCTCGGCTCCGCATCCATCGAAATCTGGATCACGGAGGACGATGTGTCAAAGAAGATTGTATTTTCCGGTGACGTAGGAAACTGTGATCAGCCGATCATCAGGGATCCTGTGAAGGTGAAAACGGCGGATTACGTAGTGATCGAATCTACCTATGGGAACCGGATACACGGGGAGGAAAAACCGGATTATGTAGGTGAATTTACAAGGATTTTAAAAGAGACCTTTGATCAAGGCGGCAATGTAGTAGTTCCTTCTTTTGCGGTAGGGCGTACGCAGGAGCTTTTATATTTTATCAGGGAGATCAAAGAGAAAAATCTATTACCTGAACATCCGAACTTTGAAGTGTACGTGGACAGTCCGCTGGCGATAGAGGCGACGAAAGTATTTAATAAGAACGTGCAGTCCTGTTTTGATGAGGACGCGTTGAAACTTGTGCAGCAGGGGATCAACCCTCTGATCTTTCCCGGACTTAAGACCTCTGTCACAAGTGAAGACTCCAGAAGGATCAATTTTGATGACAGACCGAAGGTGATCCTGTCCGCATCCGGTATGTGCGAGGCGGGACGTATCCGTCATCATCTGAAGCATAACCTGTGGAGAAGAGAATGTACGATCTGTTTTGTAGGATATCAGGCAGCAGGGACCCTGGGACGCAAATTGATCGAAGGAGCGCCAAGTGTGAAGCTTTTCGGTGAAAATATCGAGGTAAATGCGACGATCAGGAGCTTAAAGGGGATCAGCGGTCATGCGGATATGAATGGCCTTCTGGAGTGGCTGTCGGGCTTTCAGATGCCGTTATCCCACGTGTTCGTAGTACATGGGGAGGACGCGGTGACAGACGAATTTGCAAAAACCGTGACGGAGCGTTTTGGATGTCCTGCCATGGCGCCATATTCCGGCGGATGTGTGGATCTTGCGACGGGAGAGATCCTATCGGCTGGCGTTCCGAGGCCGAAGAGGGCGGCGGAAAAGCCGGCAGGCATGCGCAGGCAGAACGCTTTCCAGCGCGTGGTCGCTGCCGCAAAGAGGCTGCTTGAGGTAGTATATAAGAATGAAGGCCTTGCCAACAAGGAACTTGCCAGGTTTGAGGCTCAGATACATAATCTGGCGGACAAGTGGGACCGATAAAAGATGTTTGTCAAGGAGTAAAATTTTTTTTATTTTCCCTGTACAGGGAATAAGTCGCGTGCATATGGAGAAAATCCTACTAGACGAATGAATCTGGCAGGAGGTCCTTATGATGGCACAGGGAAAAGTAGAAATATGTGGTGTGAATACGGCAAAGCTTCCAATCCTCAAAGAAGAGGAAAAGGAAGCTTTGTTTGCGAGAATCAAGCAGGGAGACAGTCAGGCAAAAGAAGAGTATATTAAAGGAAATCTCCGCTTAGTGTTAAGCGTGATCAAAAGATTTGGAGCGAGTAATGAAAATCCCGACGATCTGTTCCAGATCGGATGTATCGGACTGATCAAAGCGATCAATAATTTTAACACGGAACTGGACGTAAAATTCAGTACCTATGCGGTCCCTATGATCATCGGAGAGATACGCCGCTATATGAGGGACAACAACAGCATCCGCGTCAGCCGTTCACTGAGAGACACGGCATACAAAGCCATTTACACAAGGGAAAACTATGTAAAGCGTCACCAGAAAGAGCCCACGGTACAAGAGATTGCGGAGGAGATCGGGATCACCAGAGAAGAGATCGTATTCGCACTGGATGCGATACAGGTTCCTATGAGCCTTCAGGAACCGGTATACAACGACAGCGGAGACGCGCTATACGTCATGGATCAGCTAAGCGACACAAAAAACAAAGAAGAAAAATGGGTGGAGAATCTGTCCCTCGAAGCCGCCATGGAGCGCCTGAACAGTCGGGAAAGACATATCATAAAACTCCGCTTCTTTGAAGGCCGCACTCAGATGGAAGTAGCGCAAGACGTGGGGATCTCCCAGGCACAGGTAAGCCGGCTGGAAAAAAACGCCCTCCGCACAATGCGTCAATACCTGAGTTAGAGGAGACGGACGCCTGGCCAATCATGCACACACAGCCGCATAGGCGGGACAGCGGCTCTTAGAAAAGTTTATTGCAACATCAATAGATTTCCCCGCTTGCAATTATGCCGGATCCATACTATGATGTGTTTGGGAAGAGGAGATGAGGATATGACAAAGTTATGTATGTTTGATCTGGATGGGACGCTTACGGATACGCTGGAATCTCTCGCATATTCTGTCGATCAGACCTTGAAGGAGATGGGACTTTCTGAGATTACGAAGGAACAGCTTAAGAGTTTTGTGGGAAACGGAGCAAGATATCTGATCGACAGATCGATCCGTGCGGCGGGCGATGAAGATGGTGAACGCCTTGATGAAGCGATGGAAATTTATGGACGCATATTTGATGAAAATTGTACATATCATGTAACGCCTTATAACGGGATCGCGGATATGCTTTCAGAGCTTCGCAGGAGAGGGATCCGTCTGGCGGTATTGTCAAATAAGCCACACAGACAGGCGGTGAAGGTTGTACGGACAATCTTTGGAAGGGATGCTTTTGACGTAGTTCAGGGGCAGCAGGCGGGAATTGCAAGGAAGCCCGCGCCGGACGTGATCTATGCGGCGCTTGACAGGCTGTCAGTATCGAAGGAAGAATGTCTGTATGCAGGTGATTCAGAGGTAGATATTGCCACGGGAAGGAATGCCGGGGTAAAGACCGTGAGCGTAGCGTGGGGATTTCGCACGGAAGAAGAGCTTAGAGAATCAGGAGCGGCCTTGCTGATACACGAACCGGGGGAGCTCATCGGGTGTCTCAAATAAAGCTTTGAAAGTAAAATGAATATAAGGGAGGACAGTGAAGTATGTATGAATACGATGAGGAATGTCTCAGGATCTTTTTGGAAAATCAGTCCAGATTGTTCGATGAGCCGGTGGCGCAGACGCTTGTGGAGGCGGAAGCTTTCCTTGAAGACTGTATGGCCGTAGTTGTGGACAGTATCGAGGAGGTTCGTCAGTTTTTTGAGGGAGAAGGCCTTGATGTGGACGGAATGTCTGAGGAGGAATTAGAGGAAGCATCAGAGGTATTTGCGATCTCGAATGGAAAATATCTGATTGTTGAAGGGTAAGAAAGGGGTCTATGGAATTAAAAAAGCCGTAACTGTCTATCCGGCAGTTATGGCTTTTTCCAGCGCTTCACTGATCGCATCGGCGATTACCTGAGAAGTATAAGGGTATTCATTGGAATACTCAATATTATCCAGGGATTGTTTTTCATATACCTGCCGGGCGATATCCTCGATCGCCGGCTGGATGAGCGGGTACATAGTAGTCACTGTTTCATCCAGATTAGAGAAACGTATGGAATTAATATGAGATTCATCTACGGTTACTTCTACTTCCAAAGCAGTATTGTTAAGAGTTACCGTCGATGTGTAGACACCGGGGATATATTTTGTTGCGTTCCCGCTCGTCTCCCGATGTTCAGGGCGGAACATAAAGATCAATAATATGATGAATATGATTGCTAAAGCAGCAAAGACAGCGGTATATACGATTTCTTTCATATGCAATACAACGATCCTGGTTTTAGAACTCATGACGTCCTCCTCGTAATTGTATTTTAGTTTGTTTTTATAATGTATGAAAGAATGAGCGAAATTATGCGTACATATGCGTGACAAACAGGAAGTCTTCCTGTAGAATGTAAAAGAGGAAAATCGAGGTGACAGAAAAATGTTTGTGATCGTAGGACTTGGAAACCCGACTTTGCAATACGAAGGAACGAGACATAATGTAGGATTTGATGTCATAGATGCATTGTCGAAAAAATATAATATACCGGTGGAGACAAGAAAGAGCCGCGCCTTCATTGGAAAGGGGATCATCGAAGGACAGAAAGTGATCCTGGTAAAACCTCAGACGTATATGAATCTCAGCGGTGAGAGCGTCAGAGGAATTGTTGACTACTATAAGATCGATGAGGAAGAAGAGTTATTAGTCATCTATGATGATGTCAGTCTTGACGCGGGACAGTTGAGGATTCGGAAAAAAGGAAGTGCGGGAGGCCATAACGGCATAAAAAATATCATTTTCCATCTTGGTACGGATGTATTTTTGCGCATTAAGATTGGAGTGGGGGAGAAGCCGAAAAAGTATGATCTCGCGGATTATGTGCTGAGCCGTTTTTCCATAGCGGAGAGAGAAGAGATGGAAGAAGGTTATAAAAAGGCGGTAGACGCAGTGGGCATGATCCTGAAAGGTGAAACGGATGCTGCCATGAATGAATATAACAGAAAATTAAAGCCAAAGGGGGAGGCATAGGGAATGCAAGCCTTGCTAAGGCCGTTAAAGGAACTGGCGGAATTTGAAGAGTTGTACAAGCTTAAGAAGGATGGCGCCGGGATGATCAGAGTATCCGGCTGTGTGAATTCTCAGAAAACACATATGATGTACGCACTGAGCGATGGCTGTAAATATAAAGTCATCGCCTGTTCCAGTGAATCAAAAGCAAAGCAGGTGTATGAAGAGTATAAGTTTCTTGATCCGGATACATATTTTTACCCGGCCAGGGATCTGCTTTTCTATCAGGCGGATATACGGAGCAGGGAGCTTGTCAGCCAGAGGATGGAGGTTTATCAGGCGTTGCTTCTGGGAGAAGCTTTGACGGTAGTGACAAGCTTTGACGCGTTTATGGATTCTCTGCTCCCAAAGGAAATGATCCGGGACAGAGTGATCCGTATCACATATGATACTGTGATCGATATGGAAAAGATGACAGAAGCGCTTACGAGGATAGGATATGACCGGGAGATACAGGCGGAAATCCCGGGACAATTCGCGGTACGGGGAGGAATCTTAGACGTCTATCCACTGACAGAGGAACTTCCGGTCCGTATTGAACTGTGGGGAGACGAGGTAGATTCTATCAGGACTTTTGATGTGGAGACTCAGCGGTCGATTGAGAATCTTGCGGAAGTTTCTGTGTATCCGGCAACCGAATTTCCGGAGGAAGGGGGAAAAAGAGTCTCTTTCCTTGAATATTTTGGCATAGAAGATACGATACTTTTCCTGGACGAACCGGTACGCCTTGTAGAAAAGGGAGAAAGTGTAGAAGAGGAATTTGTGGAGGCGCAGAAAAGACGTATCGAGAGTGGATACGTGATGTCCGATGCGGAAGGGAGGCTCTATGCGACAGAACAGGTTTTAGGGTGGATGAATGAGTATAGCAGCGTCGGATTTTTTTCATTGGAGATGCGATGTAAAGGGCTTAGTATCAGAGAATCTTTCAGTCTGCAGGCCAAAAACGTCAATCCATATAACAGCAGCTTTGATATGCTGACACAGGACCTGAAGCGGCTAAAGAGAAACGGCTACCGGGTGATGCTTTTGTCCGGCTCGCGCACCAGGGCGAAACGTCTGGCGGAGGATTTAAGAGATTATAATCTGAGCAGCTATTACAGTGAAGATATGGAGCGGGAGATAGAACCCGGAGAGATCATGACATCCTACGGGTATGTGGCGGAAGGTTATGAGTATCCGCTTATTAAATTTACCGTAATATCAGAGACAGATATCTTCGGGAAAGTCAGGAAGAAAAAGAAACGCCGTGTCTATGAGGGAAGAAAGATCCAGAATTTTGCAGAATTAAAGCCCGGAGATTATGTGGTACATGAAAGTCACGGGCTTGGGATCTATCAGGGAATTGAAAAGATTGAGACAGACAGGATCTCAAAGGATTATATGAAGATTTCCTATGCGAAGGGAGGAAATCTCTATATTCCTGCAACACAGCTTGACCTGATCCAGAAATACGCAAGCTCCGATGCAAAAAAACCCAAACTTAACACTCTTGGAACGCAGGAGTGGAATAAGACAAAGACCCGGGTGAGAAGCGCCGTAAAGGAGATCGCGAAGGATCTGGTAGAACTCTATGCGGCGAGACAGAATAAGGAAGGCTATGAGTACGGTGAAGATACCGTCTGGCAGAAAGAGTTTGAAGAGATGTTCCCGTTTGAGGAGACGGAGGATCAGATACTTGCGATCGAGGCTGTGAAGAGAGATATGCAGAGCAGGAAGATTATGGATCGCCTCATCTGCGGTGATGTGGGATACGGGAAGACGGAGATTGCGATCCGCGCGGCATTCAAGGCAGTGCAGGAGAATAAGCAGGTGGTCTATCTGGTGCCTACGACGATCCTTGCGCAGCAACACTATAATACGTTTCTTCAGAGGATGAAGGATTTCCCGGTGCGGGTGGATCTGATGTGCAGATTCCGGACGAGCGCACAGCAGAAAAAGACGATCGCGGATCTGAAAAAAGGACTCGTGGATATCGTGATCGGTACGCACAGAGTGCTGGGAGATGATATGAGAT
>CAZNXL010000107.1:0-6700 GCA_964577075.1 uncultured Dorea sp.
TGGAACGATTGCCTGTGTAATGTTCGCGGGGCAGCGAGGCGGGCTCTCTTTTCGTATGAGTGAAGGGCAGCAGGTTATTGTATTCGGCAGTGTGAATATATATGAAAGAAGCGGTTCCTATCAGCTCTATGCCAGGGAGATCAGGCTTGACGGAGAAGGCGTTCTCTATGAGAAGTTTCAGCGCCTGAAAAAGGAACTGTCGGAGATGGGAATGTTTGCCCCTGAGTACAAAAAACCGATTCCTGCTTACGCGAAGCGTGTCGGTGTGGTGACAGCCCCGACAGGCGCCGCGATCAGGGATATTATGAACATTTCCGCCAGAAGAAATCCTTATGTGCAGCTGATCCTGTATCCTGCTCAGGTGCAGGGAGACGGAGCAGGGGACAGCATTGTACATGGAATACATATGCTGGAAGCTGCAGGTGTGGATGTTATGATCGTGGGAAGAGGCGGCGGCTCTATCGAGGACTTGTGGGCTTTCAATGAAGAGAAGGTGGCAAGAGCGATTTTTGATTGTACGGTTCCTGTTATCTCTGCTGTTGGGCATGAGACAGATACGACGATCGCCGATTACGTGGCGGATCTGCGCGCACCGACGCCTTCGGCGGCGGCAGAGCTGGCAGTATACGAATATGCCCGTACGGCGACTGTGCTCCGGGAGTATGAAGTGCGCATGAACCATCTTCTGATGCAGAAAGTTCAGATCAACCGTCTGCGTCTTAAAGAATACCAGACAAAATTACAGTATCTTCATCCGCAGAATCTGTTGAGAGATTACAGGCAGCGGACGGCAGAGTATGACGATAAGCTCCGCTTACTTATGGAGAGTGGTCTGCGGGAATCAAAGCATCAATTTTCCATTTATCTGGAAAAAATGAAAGGATTATCTCCTTTAGAAAAGTTAAATCGCGGCTACGCTTATGTGCAGACGACAGATAAAAGGACTTTAAAGAGTATCAGGCAGATAAGAGAAAACGACAGGTTATCTGTCTATGTGGCGGATGGTATGATCACAGCGATAGCTGAAGAGATCAAGGAGGAGCGAAGATCATGAGTGACACAAAAAAAGGAAAAGAAGGCGACCTTACAATTCAGGATATCTTCGCACGGCTGGATGAAGTGGTGAAGAGTATGGAACAGGGTGAGATATCTTTAGAAGAGTCATTTCACCTGTACCATAAGGGGATGGATTTATTAAAAACATGCAATGACAAGATCGATAAAGTGGAAAAGAAAATGATCCTTTTGGATAACGAAGGAGAAGAGCATGAATTTGAAAGCTGATTTTTCAGAGGTTCTGAAAAGAAAGGTTGATAAGATAGAAGAGATACTGAAGGAATATCTTCCGGAGGCAGAAGGGCATCAGAAGATGATCATGAGAGCTATGGAGTACAGCCTTATGGCAGGAGGAAAGCGTCTGAGGCCGATGCTCATGCAGGAGACGTATCATTTGTTTTGCAAAGATGACGGGGAGCCTTCGGTACTTCATTCCTTTATGGCAGCGCAGGAGATGATTCACACATATTCTCTGGTACATGATGATCTTCCTGCGATGGATAATGATGATTACCGCAGAGGCAGGAAGACTACGCATGTTGTATATGGGGAGGACATGGGGATCTTAGCTGGCGATGCCCTTCTTAACTATGCTTTCGAGACGGCGGCTGAGGCTGTCAAACATAAGCCACAGAAAAGAACGGCGGAGGCACTGGGAATTCTTTCTGGAAAGGCTGGTATATACGGTATGATCGGCGGTCAGGTGATCGATGTAAAGGAGACGGGACATGCTGTCTCTAAAGAGATCCTTGATACGATCTATGAGCTTAAGACGGCTGCGCTTATTGAGTCTTCTATGATGATCGGAGCTGTCTTGGGGGGAGCTTCTTCAGAGGAGATTGGAATTGTTGAACAGATTGCAAAGAATATAGGGATTGCTTTTCAGATTCAGGATGATATTTTGGATGTGACAAGTACGACGGAAATGCTTGGAAAGCCGGTTCACAGTGATGAAAAGAACGAAAAGACAACCTATGTGACACTTTACGGGGTAGAAGGCGCCGCACGGATTGCAGAAGAAAAATCAAAGAAAGCAATTGCTATGCTGAAATCGCTTCCGGGTGAGAATACATATCTGGAGCAGTTGCTTATGCGATTAATATACAGAGAAAAGTAGAGAGGGCGCTCACGATGATAGAGCAGATAAAACGAGAGAACGATATTAAAAAACTGGAGCCTCAGGATTTGGAGGAGCTGGCGGAGGAGATTCGCCGGTTTCTTATAGAAAAGACGAGCAAGAGCGGGGGACATCTTGCATCGAATCTCGGGGTCGTTGAACTCACGATTGCTATGCACAGAGTTTTTGAACTTCCGAAGGATAAGATCATATGGGATGTGGGTCATCAGTCCTATACACATAAGATTCTGACCGGCAGGAAGGAACAGTTTGATACATTGCGAAAATACGGAGGAATGAGCGGCTTTCCGAAACGGAAGGAAAGTCAGTGCGATGCCTTTGATACAGGGCACAGTTCTACTTCCATCTCGGCAGGACTTGGTTATGTCAGGGCGAGAGAATTAACAGGAGAAGATTATCATGTGATCTCTGTAATAGGAGACGGCTCTCTGACGGGTGGCATGGCATATGAAGCTCTCAATAATGCCGCGCAGATCAGGACGAATTTTATCATCGTACTGAATGATAACCATATGTCCATTTCTGAAAATGTGGGGGGAATGTCACAGTACCTTGCCAGACTGCGCACGGCAGATCTCTATACGGGGCTGAAAAAGGGAGTTACGAAAACACTTGAGAAAGTGCCGGTAGTCGGTGACAGCATGATTGATCATATAAGAAAGACAAAGAGCAGCATCAAACAGCTTGTAGTACCGGGAATGTTTTTTGAAGACATGGGCATCACTTATCTTGGTCCGGTTCCCGGACACAATATCAAGGCTCTCATAAGGGCATTCCAGGAGGCAAAAAGGTTTGAAGGACCGGTTCTCCTTCATGTAATGACAGAAAAAGGGAAAGGGTATGAACCGGCGGAAAGCGAGCCATCTAAGTTCCACGGCGTCGGGCCATTTGATGTCGAGACGGGAAAGGTACTTGGAAAGCAGAATAAAGATACCTATACAGATGTATTCGGTAAAGTGTTATGTGATGAGGGAAAGAAGGATGAAAGAATTGTCGCTGTCACGGCGGCTATGGCAGACGGAACGGGGCTGTCAAGATTCAAAAAGCTTTACCCGGAGCGCTTTTTCGATGTGGGAATTGCGGAAGAACATGCCGTAACCTTCGCGGCAGGTCTTGCGGCAGGGGGAATGAAGCCGGTATTTGCAGTGTACTCTTCTTTTTTACAAAGAGGATTTGATCAGTTGATCCATGACGTAGGACTTCAGAATCTCCCGGTGGTATTCGCCATTGACAGGGCGGGACTGGTCGGAAGCGATGGGGAGACTCATCAGGGAATCTTTGATCTGTCGTACCTTAGCAGCATTCCGAATATGACGGTCATGGCTCCGAAAAACAAGTGGGAGCTGGCCGATATGTTGAGATTCGCATTAAAGTTTGATTCACCCGTCGCACTCAGATATCCGAGAGGAAGCGCCTATGATGGGTATGAAGAGTACCGTGCGCCGATCGAGTTTGGAAAAAGTGAGATGATCTTTGAGGAAAAAGATATTGCCATCTTTTGTGTCGGACACATGTTTGAGGAGGCGGTGAAGGTATATCACAGTTTGAAAGCACAGAAATATTCCTGCAGTCTTGTGAATGCAAGATTTGTAAAACCGCTGGACGAGGAGAGGATCATCAGGTTGTCGGAAGATCACAGGCTGATCGCTGTGATCGAGGAGAACGTAAGAAGCGGCGCATGTTCCGACCGGGTGTTAAACTGTGTGTCAGAGCATAATCTTCCTGTGAAAGTGCTGTCTGTATCTTTGCCGGATCAATATATAGAGCATGGCAGCATTGATATGCTGAGAAAAGAGACGGGAATCGACGCAGATACTATAACGAAAAAGATAATAAAGGCTTACGGGGAAGCGGAAAGATGAAAGAACGATTAGATGTTTTGCTTGTGAAGAGGAATCTTGCATCGTCCAGAGAGAAAGCGAAAGCAATTATAATGTCCGGAAAGGTATATGTTGACGGTCAGAAAGAGGATAAGCCGGGCACAGCTTTCCCAGAGGAAGTACATGTGGAAGTCAGAGGTCATACGCTTCCTTATGTAAGCCGGGGCGGTTTAAAGTTAGAAAAAGCGCTGAAAAATTTTGATGTTACAGTAGACGGAAAGGTGTGTACGGATGTGGGCTCTTCCACAGGCGGATTTACGGATTGTATGCTTCAGAACGGCGCCAAAAAAGTATTTGCGATAGATGTGGGACGCGGGCAGCTTGACTGGAAGCTCAGGCAGGATGAGCGAGTGGTCTGCATGGAAAAGACGAATATACGTTATGTTACACCGGAGGATATCGGTGAGCCAATTGATTTTTCGTCTGTCGATGTGTCCTTTATCTCCTTAAAAAAAGTGTTGCCCCCGATACGTGGTTATCTGACGGAGCAGGGAGAAATCGTGGCTCTTATCAAGCCTCAGTTTGAAGCCGGACGGGAAAAGGTCGGGAAAAAGGGAGTTGTCCGAAAGAAAAGTACGCATCTGGAAGTTATCCATGCGGTGACAGAATATGCACTGTCGATCGGATTTGACGTATTAGATCTTGAGTTTTCTCCGATCCGCGGGCCGGAGGGTAATATTGAATATCTGGTGCACCTGAAAAAATGTGGCGTTCCGGGAGAAATTAGAGATCGGGTGGAGATTGAGAAGACGGTAGAAGAGGCTTTTGAGACACTTACGAAATCATAAAGGAATCCAGGAAAGATGAAGAGATTTTATATTGTCACAAATGATGGAAAAGATCCGGATCATATTGTTACAGGTCATGTGAAGGATCTGCTTGAATCTAAAGGGAAAATGATATACTTATGTCAGAAAGATGAGAGGAAAAGGATTATCAAAGCTTCCATTCCTTCAAAGATCGACTGCGCCATTGTCATTGGCGGTGACGGCAGTCTTATTGAGGCGGCACGGGCGCTTCACGGAAGAAATGTCCCGATACTTGGCATCAATATGGGGACGCTGGGCTATCTGACAGAGGTAGAGGTTAGTCACATAGATGAAGCATTAGAGCAGATTATAAATGATAACTATAATCTGGAAAGCCGCATGATGATAGAAGGATTTTTAGATGACGGCAAAAAGGACGTGGCGCTTAATGACATTGTTGTAACAAGAAAAGGTGTACTGCGAGTGATTCATTTTCAACTGTATGTGAATGGAGAATTATTAAATTCTTATGAGGCGGATGGGATTATTATTTCCACACCTACAGGATCTACAGCATACAATCTGTCTGCGGGAGGTCCGATCGTGGAACCGACAGCCTCAATGATCGTGATCACACCGATCTGTTCCCATGCACTTAATACAAGCAGTATTGTTCTCTCAGCTGAGGATGAGATCGTCATAGAGATCGGGAGAGGAAGGAACGGGAGCGAGGAAGAGGTATTTACAACTTTTGATGGCGCTGATATGATTCCGTTAAAGACGGGAGACCGGGTGACGGTCAGAAGATCACAGGATGATACGAAGATTATGAAGCTTAGTAAGATTAGCTTTTTGGAAATATTGCGCAGGAAGATGAAAGGGAAGTAAAGAGATGAAAGTAAACAGACACGCAAAAATTATTGAGCTGATTAACAAGTACCATATTGAGACACAGGAAGAGCTCGCAGAGCATCTGAAGCGGGAAGGATTCAATGTCACTCAGGCAACAGTGTCAAGAGACATCAGAGATCTGAAGCTTACGAAGGTCCCGTCTGATGTTGGAAAACAGTGTTATTCTGCACAACAGTTTTCGGAAGTGGGCATGAGCGAAAAATATATTCGCGTCCTGAAAGACGGGTATGTGTCTATGAACATGGCTCAGAACATTCTTGTGATCAAGACTGTCTCAGGCATGGCGTCAGCGGTGTGTGCAGCGATCGATGCTATGAAATGGAATGAGGTCGTTGGAAGTATTGCCGGAGACGACACGATCATGTGTGCAATCAGGAGTAAAGATGATACGGTCAGAGTAATGGATAAAATCGAGAAAATTGTTTCATAGGAGAGAATATGTTACGAAGTGTACATGTAAAGAATCTTGCTTTGATCGATGAGATCGAAGTGGATTTTAAGGATGGACTTAATATATTGACAGGAGAGACCGGAGCCGGGAAGTCAATCATCCTCGGCTCTGTCAGTCTTGCTCTGGGAGCAAGATATACAAAAGATATTATTCGGGGAGGGGCGGATTACGGATTTGTAGAACTGGTCTTTTACGTGGAGGACGCCCGGCAGATTGAAAAGCTGCGTTCAATGGATATTTACCCGGAAGAAGGAGTAGTTGTACTGAGCCGACGCCTTATGGATGGAAGAAGTGTCAGCAGGATCAACGCAGAGACGGTAACGATGTCTTTACTAAAGGAAGCTGCGGCAGTCCTGATCGATATACACGGGCAGCATGAGCATCAGTCGCTGCTATATAAGAAGAACCATCTAAAGATCGTAGATGAATATGCCAGAGACCGTATTGATCATTTGAAAGGATTTGTGAGAGATTCTTATAAAATATATAAAGACTCCGTCAGTGAGCTCAAGGA
>CAZNXL010000108.1:0-6635 GCA_964577075.1 uncultured Dorea sp.
GTTCTGAACTTCATTCTTCCGAGAAGTTTAATAAGTTCCGGATGTATTCCGTGAACTCCAACTTCAAGAGCTGCTGCTTCACCTTCTTCACGAATTATTGCATCTACTTCTCTCTGCGCTTTTTCTACCATTTCTTCGATTCTTGCCGGATGAATACGTCCGTCAACAATCAATTTTTCGAGCGCAATTCTTGCGACTTCTCTTCTTATTGGATCAAAGCCTGATAATACTACCGCTTCCGGCGTATCATCAATGATCAATTCCACACCTGTCATCGTCTCCAGTGTGCGGATATTGCGTCCTTCTCTACCAATAATTCTGCCTTTCATCTCATCACTTGGAAGCTGAACAACTGAAATTGTAGTTTCTGCTACATGGTCAGCCGCACACCGCTGGATTGCGGTCACAACGTATTCCTTCGCCCGCTTGTCCGCTTCTTCCTTAGCCTGAGCTTCCAATTCTTTTACTAATTTGGCAGTATCATGTTTCACATCTTCTTCAACAGTTTTCAACAAATATTCTTTTGCCTGTTCGGAGGTAAGTCCTGAGATTCTTTCTAGTTCCTGTACTCTTTGCTTACTCAGCTCTTCCACTTTTGCTTCGCGCTGCTTAAGCTGTTCTTCCTTTGCTGCAAATCCTGCTTCACGCTTTTCAATGGCATCGGATTTTTTGTCTAAAGCCTCTTCTTTGGAAAGTACGCGTTTCTCATAGCGCTGCAATTCAGCTCTGCGTTCCTTGGTCTCTTTTTCAAGTTCATTCTTATTCTTGATAGATTCCTCTTTAATTTCCAAGAGAGACTCCTTTTTCTTTGCCTCAGCCGTCTTGACTGCGTCATCAATAATTTCACGTGCTTTTGTCTCAGCGTTTCCAATTTTTGATTCAGCGTTATTCTTCAAATTGGACACCGTAACAAAATGACTGATGACTGCCGCTGCTATGATAAGCACTATTGCAATGGCAATAATGAATCCACTACTTAGCACAGGAGCACCTCCTTATTTAGTTTTCATTGTACAAATACAACACCTAAATTTTATACTGTTTTAACAAATATGTCAAGCATCCCACTCATAAACTTGTATTACCTGCCGTATATCCTCATATTCGAACCCTTTGCGTACCAAATATCCCATTATTTTCTGAGTTTCTTTTCTGTCGGCTGTCTTAGGATCAAATTGTTTTTTTTGCAGAATTGCCGTAATTGCATCTTGAGCGCTATCACTCCCGTAACATTCCTCGAGAGCTTTTTCAAGTACTGCTTTAGAGATCCCCTTTTGCAGTAATTGCGCAGAAATTTCTTTTTTACTTCTCTTATTTTTCCTGTTGTCAATGAAGTTTTTTGTATAAGTTTCATCATTGATATATCCAAAAGATTTCACATAATCTATTGCTTCATCTATGATATCTTCTGTATAATTATCCTGCACAAGCTTTTGTCGAAGCTGCATTTCAGTTCTTCCCATATTATTTAACAAATGCATTGCTCGAATTTTTGCTCTCTTACCCACTATTTCCTTTCGGATTTTAATATAAAGTTCACTTTCCAATTCTTTGCCGGCCGCAAGATGGTAGCGAGAAAGTTCGCCCTTGTATAAGGCAAAAGCGAACTTTTCATCTACGTACACTTTATATTTTGTTTTCGTCACGGCCTCAATCCTTGTGACAATCATCTGCTTTTCCCCGATTCTCTTTACTCTTCCTTCGCTGTTCTTTTTCTCGCAGCTTTCACCGGCGCCTCTGTTTCCTCGGGCTCATCAGAAATCTGTCTGTCTTCTCCCGTGGCGGCGTCAAAGTGATAATGTTCTCTGATTTTTTTCTCAAGTTCATCCATAATCTCCGGATGCTCAGCAAGATAGTTTTTTGCATTCTCACGCCCCTGACCTATCTTATCGCCATTATATGCAAACCATGCACCGCTCTTATTAACAAGATCAAGTCCCACTGACAAATCAAGGATATCTCCTTCCCTGGAAATACCTTTACCAAACATGATATCAAATTCCGCCTCTTTAAACGGAGGTGCAATCTTGTTCTTTACAATCTTAATTCTTGTACGGTTACCAATCATCTCCCCGCTTTGCTTCAAAGTCTCAATTCTTCGAACATCCATGCGGACAGATGCATAAAACTTAAGAGCGCGCCCACCTGTCGTTGTCTCCGGATTACCGAACATAACGCCTACTTTCTCTCGAAGCTGATTGATAAAAATCACGATACAATTTGATTTACTTATTACCGGAGTCAGCTTTCTGAGTGCCTGTGACATGAGCCTTGCCTGAAGGCCAACATGAGAATCTCCCATATCCCCTTCAATCTCCTGACGCGGAACTAATGCTGCGACAGAATCAATAACAATAATATCCATAGCCCCTGAACGCACCATAGTCTCAGTGATCTCTAACGCCTGGTCGCCGCTATCCGGCTGTGAGATGTATAATTCATCAATATCAACACCAATGTTCCTTGCATATGCCGGATCCAGTGCATGCTCAGCGTCAATAAATCCGGCAATTCCACCTCTTTTTTGAACTTCGGAAATCATATGTAAAGCTACTGTGGTCTTACCACTGGATTCCGGTCCGTAGATCTCAACCACTCTTCCCTTGGGCACTCCACCCATTCCTAACGCTATATCTAAGCTTAAAGAACCTGTCGGAACTGTCTCAACCGCAACCTGTGCAGCCGGATCTCCCAACTTCATAACTGTTCCCTTACCAAAATCTTTCTCTAATTTTGCAATTGCGGCATCTAATGCTTTCTGCTTATTCTCATTGCCTGCCATAATAACTCTCCTTTGTTGTCGAACGAATGTTCGTATCTGGTTAATATAGTATTACATTTATTTCAAAATGTCAATAGATAAATATCGAAAATCCTTTAACTTTTCAAGTGCCATCTGTTGTCCTTCAATAAACGATTTTTGTTCATCAATCATGTACTGTACAGTTCCCTGATCAAATTCCATTAATTCTTTCGAAAATATATTGATCACCTGCTCTACATTACGGCACAGCTCACACACATCTTCATACATTCCACGAAACATCGGATAATGCTCACATAAATATGTAATATACTCCGGATTATCCGTGCTGAAGAAAGCAGGCCATACATCCAACTCGTTACTGATACCCCTATTATGCAGATTTTTCAGGTAAATATCAAGTGGGAGAAAGATAAATTCCTGCAGCATATCCAATTCTAATCCTGTATTGGATTTTTGTTTCATATAATAGATATAATTATCGGGATACCTGTGAAATTCACGGGAGCTTTTCTCAAATAATACGATAGTATAAAATTTTTTTAATACTTCTTTTCTTTCTCTTAACCATGGATAATACTGTTTCCATTCATTTGCCATAGACAAGTTCCTCCTGTTAAATTTTCATTTTTTCACTGTCGGATAAATGCTTCGATATAAAAAGCTCCGAAAATGAGAAGCCTGACGGCTTAAGAATTTTCTACCGGTCAGAGCGCCGGCAGAATTGATAAAATTAAAATAACACAATCTCTTTTTGAAATCAAGAAAAATTCTGTCATCCTTTCCAAAATCCGGGGTTATAGATTATCTTCGTATTCTTCTTCGAACTCAAGCGTATCTAACCATTCTTCAAATTTGTCAACAATCTGCTCATATTCTTCTTCGCTTTGTATTGAGATAATATCGTGATCATCCCCACCGGTCGCATCTCTTTCAAACCGATAAAACCAGAACTCATCAGAAAGATCTCCCTCATTATCCAGAGGTGACACTGCAACATATTCTCTTCCACTCATCTCTAATACTGTAACAACCCCGCATTCAACCTCTCCGTCATCTGTAAAAAGCGTAACCGTATCTACTTCTAATTCTCTTTTCATCATCTTTTTTCTCTCCTCTTTTAATTCGGAATGGCGCCTTTTAATTTCCTCTGGCTCTGATCCAAAATGCATTCACCGAATATGCTTCATATCTGCTCGCAGAATAAAATCAGCCTCGATATCTTCTCTATAAGCCAGGCTTTGAATAGTTACAAACAAATTCTTCGCAACATTTTATTCAGACACCAGTATAGATTCCTCCGCTCTATCGACTCAAGCGTAATCACATCATAACGTCTGATCTCTTCTCCGTCCAGACTGTAAATATACTCTCCGGCCTTTTCTCCTGCCTTCACCGGCGCTTGCAACATAGTTTCCAGTTTTTTCTCCGTTGTTACTTTTTCATCACTGCGAAGCAGGATCCTTATCTCATCTTCTTTATCTTCCTTTCTTAATCCTACTGGAACACTGTATTCAAAGACATACTCATTCTCCGGATGAACTCCATCTCTCACCGGGATCTCTGCTTCTCCCATTTCCTCATGAACATCTCTGTATGCATAATTTTCAATGCCATATTCCATAAGCTTTTTCGTATCTTTCCATTTATACCCTTTATTATTGGGCCACCCACAAGCTAACAGTGCTACGATAAAAGTTCTCTCATCTCTTCTCAACGCTCCGACATAACAGTATCCTGCCTTACCAGTAAAACCTGTTTTTCCGGACAGCGCTCCTTCCATCATTGTCAAAAAGGCATTGTGATTACTGCAGGAAAAACTCCTTTTTCCACTGACATCCATAAAAGTATAGTCTTTTGCTCTGGTAATTTCAAGGAATTCTTCTTTCTTTGGAGATTCCATAATACAATATTTCATGATACGGGCAAGGTCTGCCGCCGTGGTCCCGTGTATTCCCCCTTCATCCTCGCCGTCAAGTCCGTTCGGGGTTACAAAATGTGTATTCGTGCACCCAAGTTCTTCTGCCTTTTGATTCATCATCTGAGCAAATCTCTCTACCGAACCGCCGACAGCCTCTGCGATCACAACAGCACTGTCATTGTGGGATTCCAGCATAAGGGAATGCAAAAGATCACGAATATCATATTCTTCTCCTTCTCTCATTCCAAGCCGTACCTGCGGCTGCCTGGCAGCTTTTTTTGAAACTTCGGCAGTCTGATGCTCTGTCAGATTTTCAAGCGCCAGAATACATGTCATGATCTTCGTTGTGCTTGCCATCGGGCGTATCTTATCTTCATCTTTTCCAAATAGAATACGCCCGCTGTCAGCGTCCATAAGTACCGCCGACTGGGCGTAAAGCTCCTTTGGCTCGTCCGTGATCTCCTGTGTTGTCTCCCGAACCTGTTTATTCTGCTCATGTTCCTTCTTATCAGCGAGAAACCTCCCATACAATACAATCACCAATATCAACGTCACAGTAAAAACAATTGGAGTAAACCGAACTTTTTTGCTTCTTTTCATATACAGCACCATGTAACCCAAATATCTCTGCAATATATGCTGATAGCCAGAAAAATATGTATCCTTCTTTATATATCGAGCTTAAGTTGAACTTCCTCTTCAGCCTCCGTCTTCAAAGATTCCACCTGTTCCTGATTCATACTCGGCAGCTCTTCTACAGACTGGATACTGAATCTTCTTAAAAATTCCTCAGTCGTCCCAAACAGAATCGGTCTTCCCGGTGCATCAAGTCTTCCTATCTCACAGACAAGATTATACTCTACCAGCTTATTGACCGCATGATCTGACTTTACCCCACGGATCTTTTCTATCTCAAGCTTCGTGACCGGTTGCTTATATGCAATGATCGAAAGTGTCTCCAAAAGGACGTCTGACAGCACATAGCGCTTTGGCTGTCTGGCAACCTTGATCAGATACTCATACATCTCTTTTTTCGTACACATTTGAAAAGAATCTTCAAGTTCTAAAATCCTGACGCCGCGATCCTCAGAAGCATACTTATCCATCATCTGATGGATGATCTTTCTTGTCGTATTCTCATCATGTTCAATTGCAGCAGCAATTTTACTAAGCTCTACAGAATCGCCCATCGCAAATAAAATCGCTTCTATAATACCTTCTAATTGATTAATCCCCAATCTTTTCATACCTTTCTCTCTCGTCCTGCAGATCTGATAGGATCATGATGTCATCAAAGGGCCGCTCCTGTTGAATAGATATCATTCCCTCTTTCATAAGCTGCAGGATTGCTAAAAATGTCACTACGATCTGCGTCTTAGAACTTTGTCTCGTAAGAAGCTCTCTGAAACTGAACTTCTTATGTTTTTTTGCATAGTCTGTTACATATTTGAGCTTATCTGGAAGAGTCACTTCTTCCTTCTCCAGCTTTCCAAATTTACTTCTCACGGGATCTATCTTATCTGCCTGCCGTTTCATAACATCTTTAAAGATGCGGTTCAGTTTCAATAGAGTAAGATCCCCCAAAAGCTCGTCCAGATCTACAGGCTCTACATATTCGAGGACCTTCTCAGGGATCGTCGGAGCTTTACAAAGTGTCCTCTCTCCGTCCAACTGGCGGTCCCTGAGTTCATAAGACATATATTTATACATCTTATATTCCAGAAGATGTTCTACCAGTTCCTGCCTCGGATCATCTTCTTCTCCATCATCATTAATTTCCCTCGGAAGGAGCATTCTACACTTAATATCTAAAAGTGTCGCCGCCATTACAAGAAATTCGCTCATGACGTTCAAATCTTCTTTTTCCATGGCATTGATATATTCCATATACTGATTTGTTATCTCTGCGATCGGAATATCGTAAATATCTATTTTATTTTTATCGATCAA
>CAZNXL010000109.1:0-6606 GCA_964577075.1 uncultured Dorea sp.
CTTCTGTCAATCCGGCCAGAAGCATTGGGCCTGCCGTTGTGGCGGCGCTGAGCGGAAATACCACACCGCTTAGCAGCCTATGGGTGTTCATTGTTGCGCCTTTGGTTGGGGCTGCGTTGGCGGCGGTTGTTTACAACGCTCTGTCGAGCGAAAAGGAATAACAGAGCAACGATCCCGCCAAGTATCATCTGAACAATCCAAAGGAGCCAACCTTGCTGCTTGCAGGTCGACTCCTTTCTGCGTAACGATTCTGTAGTGTAATTGCAGAAACTCAGCTTGCGGAAACTCAAGAATTTAATTGTTGACTAATTATTTCCTATTTGCTATAATAGCTTTCGTGAGAGAAATTCAAGCACAGCTATGGCGCAGTAGCCAAGTGGTAAGGCAAAGGTCTGCAACACCTCTATGCACCGGTTCAAATCCGGTCTGCGCCTTTTAAAACAAAAAGGAATCTCCGGCGGAGGTTCCTTTTTGTTTTAAGAAAACGCTTAGTAATAATCCTCCCCCAGATTCAATATATAAAAAGCCATCATGATTTTTGTTCTGTTTTCATTGCTCATAATGTTGTACCCCAGGATCTCTTTGATGGCGTTCATCTTATAGTTCAGTGTGTTCTTATGACAATACAATGCTTTCGATGTTTGAATGATACTGCAGTCATTGTCAAAAAAGCTTTTCAGTACCTTCATATATTCCGTACCTTTTTCCTGATCGTGTAAGATCAACGCTCCCAATGTTTCCATCACAAAGGCGGGATAGATCTCAGGTTCCTTTACATCTGCAAGAAGCTTATAGATTCCAAGCTCATCATAGCACAACATGTTTTTCGGTATTGTTGTCTTGGTCAGCCGGTAGGCGGTGTATGCATTTTCATATGAATTATGGATATTCTGAATCTGTTTTGCTGTTGTTCCAATTCCAACATAGATATTAGGATCCTTTTTACATGTTTTCCCAAGTTCTTTTTGCAGGCCGTCGATGGAATGTCCTGTTGCCAATATGATCAAACGTCCATTCTCTTCACATACGATCCCTTTGCGCAAGGCATATCTTAATTTCTTTCCAATCTGTTCCAGACATTCATTACCATTTTCGGTATCATAGGTATAACAGCTCAGGATCGCGACAATATAAGACATATCCCTAAAGAAGCCGCTCCGCTCAAAATGTTCGAGATACAATTCTTCTCTGTCCGGATAATATATCGCGTTTTTAAATGCCGTAATCAGGTTCGTCTCCCGCTGCTCATTCTTCAGAAGTATCTCTGAAAACTTACGTATGATATCTACATACGGAGTTGTCCATGATGCCGAGAAAAGGGGAAAGCGCCGTTTATTACAATATTCTATGATATTATTTGAAATTTTTTTGTCTTTTTGCATAGAGATGATCAGTCCGCCCGCGTGTGCGCCGATCAGAAAATCGATAAAATCTTTCAGCCATTCTTCTGATATATAATTCACTCCCGAATTAAAGATCAACTCCTCTCCATGGAGCTGTGGTGAAAACTCTATCCCTTCTACCATATGCAGCCATTCGATCTTTTTCCTAAAGCAGCTCGTTGTCAGCAGCTTTACATCGTATTCCGGCGTAATCTCTTCATAGAGATAAGTCAGTTCTACTGCCATATCTTTACTTCCTTTCATGTGTAACTAATATTAAAATACCATAATTGTGCTCAAAGCACAATTATTTTGTGAATTTCTGTAATCGCAAAACATGTTTTAAGAAGATATTTTATGATATATTGTTCATGAAATACAAAAGAGCTATTTAGCAACCCCGAAAATTTGTATTTCCGAATCCAAACTCTAGATTATTTATAAAAAACCTGCAATCACATGCAGGTTTTTTACTGTCTTCTTATAATAATTCTCTCATCTTCCGAGCAAGGTATAGTGGCATATTCGTAATCAAGCCATTCTTCAAATATCCTCGTTTTGAGAAACGAATTGCGTACTGCGGATGATTTTCCGCCACATAATTTTTAAATGACGGAGCAGATCTGTCTTCTCCCCCTTTCACTTCTACCGGGATAATCTCTGTGCCATACTGAATCACAAAATCGATCTCTCTATTTTTATCAGAGTAATATCTTGGCTCAATATCAAACTGACCGCGAATCTGCTGTAAAACATAATTCTCTGTGAGTGGTCCCTTAAACTGATAATCATTTTTCAAAAGAATCGCGCTATTATCAAGACCTGCCATGTATTTAAGAAGTCCTGTATCAAAGACAAACAGTTTAAAATACTCCATCTTATCAAAAGCAGCCAGTGGATGTTCCAATTTGGAAACGCAGCGCACTCTATTTAACATTCCGGCTGAAACCAGCCACTCAATAGCTTCTTCAAAGTCTCTTGCCCTGCCGCCTTCGCGCACGACACCATACATGAACTTTTCATTTGGTTTTGCCAATTGTGAAACGATGCTTCTAAATACCATAAGAATTCGCCCGCTATTCACTTTCCCATTATGCTTTGAAAAATCATTCTCATATATTTCGATCAATTCCTGCTGTATCTTAATAATCCGTTTTGGATCTTTGTATTTTATCCAAGACAGGACACACTCCGGCATTCCCCCGATAATAAGATAATAATTATAAGCTTCAAGCAGACGTTTATGGAAAATCTCTTCAATCTGCTGTTCTTTTCGGATACTGCAATAATATGCATATAACCTTTCATCCGACGCCTCAAGAAATTCATCAAATGTCAATGGATAGACTTCCAAAATATTCACCATTCCAACCGGATATGACTTTGGTTTTGCAAGCAGAGTACCTAATAAACTGCCGGCAGCGATCACATGATAATCATTTTCCTTCTCTTTGAAATACTTAAGAGCATTTAATGCTTCCGGACATTCCTGAATCTCGTCAAAAATGATCAATGTTTTATCCGGAAAAATCTTTTCTCCTGCAACAAGAGAAAGCAATTCTATAATTCTATAAGGGTTCTTATTCGCTTCAAAGATAGATTTTAGTTCATCCTCTTCATCGAAATTGAAGTATACATAATTCTCATAATAATTTTGTCCAAATTCTTTCATAAGCCATGTCTTCCCCACCTGCCTTGCTCCCCGCAGTATGAGAGGCTTTCTCTCTGCATCAGACTTCCACTGTATCAAATCCCGGATAGCGTTTCTCTTCAATCAAATCACCGCCCTTTCCTATATATGTACACAGATTAACACATTTCTCCTGGTATTTCAATTATAAAAATACACGTTTTTCCTGCTATTTTGTTCTGTTTTACACATTTTTCCGCATTATTCAATTGAAAATTTCACATTTTTCCGTTTTCACGCATTAGATAATAACTTTTTCCTCTCTTTCCAATCCGGCAGAAACTTCGTCATATATGCATGAAACCGTTTATTATGGCTTGGCTCGATCAGGTGGCATAACTCATGCACCACAATATATTCTAAACATTCATCCGGATAATATACGAGTCTGGTATTAATGCGGATACGCCCGGTATCCACAGTACAGCTCCCCCAGCGTGTTTTCATACTGCGAAGAGTCCAGTGCGTGGCGTGAACTCCCATCCGCGGCTCCCACTTTCCTATATATTCTTTCAGCTTTTCTTTCAGCTTTTCTTCCAGATGATCAAGCTGCGCTTCCGTAATCTCCTGATCTTTTTCCTGCCTTTGCTTCTGTCTGCTCCTCTCTCTGACCTGCGCCTGCTTGCGCATGATCCAGTCTTCCTTCCCCTCTATGAATGTGCAAATCCTGTCCATAGATGCATATTTGGGCGCAGTAACCAGCACATGCCCGTCCGGCGCTTTTATATATAAATTAATGTTTGTAACCTTCCTGTACTCAATTGTAACCGGAATTTTATTGATACAGATTGTCTTAGCCATAATCCCTTCCTTTTATTGCTCCTCATTCGCATTCTTTAACAACATGATCATAAAAAAGATACACTCCTGACTCGTCCAATCCAGTCCACAAAAAAGCTTCCTGCCACTCTTCCCGCAGTCATCCCGATATAAAATAATGACAGAAATCTCGTACTGTCCGCAACTGAATAGAACTTCTCCTGTCTGTAAAAATTAACGATCCATGTGGCAATTCCCATCTCTGCCGCCATATAAAGGAAATTAAAAATATACATCAGCAGAAGATTTTTCTGCCATAAATTGCCAGACCCACAGGGGCGCCCTTCCGTTCTCTGCGCTTCGGTATGAACAGGCACTTTTATCATAATGAAATAAAAAGTCGATGGTATCATGATCAGCAATCCATACCGGTAAACCATACGCCATGAAAGCCCCATATCAAGCAGATAGCCTACGATAACCGGCGAAAGGATAGATCCAATCCCGGCAATCGCAGTTAATATATTAAGATATCTTCCCTTTTTCTTCGGATAACACGTTGTAATAATATTGCATCCGGCCAATTCCAACGCTCCAAGTCCCATTCCCATACTGAAGATAAATACTACGAACAACGGCACAGACGCTGAAAAGGAATATCCGATCATTCCCAATGACATGCTCACACCGGCAGCGATCAAGCATACTTTCTACCCGTAACGGTCTGCCAGCATTCCAACGAACAATGTCGCAGCAAAATATCCTGCATATTGCCCCATAACAATGGTCCCACCTAAAGAATAGTTGAAATTCATCTCTTCTAAAAGAGATGACAGGGTGGATCCTTTTAAACTGTCAAAAAGTCCGAAAAGCAGATAGCCTAACATACTTCCAATCATAATCATAAACCAGGGATTTTCTTTTGTTTTGAACATCATACACCTCCGGATTCTATATATCACTATCATTATAGCTGTTATTCACACGAAATGAATAGTAGAATTTAGCCAAAATAATACAATAATATAACCATGTTGGAGTAAAGAAATAGTCAGTTGATAAAAAATAAATGAAAAGAGTATTGGTTCCTTGAGGTATAATGATTTCACCACAAAAACTTTAAACCGAAAGGAGCACCAATACTCATGGATATTATAACATTAATCGATTCTTATGTCAGAGGTTTATTGCACGCAGAGGAGGAATTTCTGGAACATTTGAATGCCTTGTCTACCCTAGAAGAAACGGTCAGTGAGCTGAGTAATAAGATGGCCGCTGATTTTATTGGTCTGGTACTAACGAATGCCGACCAGTTGATCCGTAACAGTGGCATCCGCAAAAAGTCTTATACGGTACAGAGAAGCCGACAGAGTACATTGATTTCAAGTGTAGGGGACATCACATTTACGCATACTTTGTATAAGGATCAGAACACGGAAAAATCCGCTGTCTTCTTGATGAATTGATCCGGCTTCCTGACAGAGAACGTTTTACTGCTGTCGCGGAAGCAAAGGTTTTGAATGAAGCAGAAGTCCATTCTTACCAGCATGCAGCGGAGTCTGTTAAAACGAACGGGCAGACAATTACTAAGACAACCGTGATGAACAAAGTGCATGATGTGGAAAGAGAACTCCCGGAGATAAAGGAACCGCCAGAAGAAAAGAAGCAGTGCGAGTATCTCTATATCGAGGCGGATGAGGACCATATCCATCGGCAGAAAGACGGGAAGATCCAAGGATGTTTTATTGGCAAACTGATTTATCTCTTTGAAGGAAAAGAGGAAGTATGTGAAGGACGGCGGAAACTGATTTCTCCGTTTTATTTTGGCGGAATCTATGCCGGTTCAGACCAGAATGCAGTTCTCTGGGAGTCAGTAGAGACCTATATCAAAACTCATTATGATCAGGATATATTAAAATGTGTATATATCAATAGCGATGGGGGAGCTGGATTCGGACAGCCACAGAGCATATATACAAAAGTAAGCTTGTGGCAGACAGATTCCATTTGATGAAATATATCAACCGTGTGGCACGCTGTACACAGGAGAAAGAAACAGAGACCAAAGGACAATTCTATAAATATATCTATAAAAACAAACTGACTGACGTAAAGAAACTACTGACACGAATCCAAAATCACTATGAGGGAAGTGAGCGTGCTGTCGAAGAATGCAGGACATATTTTATAGGGAACTGGGAGTATATTCAACGGGCATTCCATGATAAACATGTATTGGGATGCAGTGCAGAGGGACACGTGAGCAGCGTGTATTCGGAACGGATGAGTTCCCGACCGATGGGGTGGAGTGAAACGGGATCTGACCGGATGTGTAAACTGAGATGTTTTATCCGGAATTATGGGAGAGAGAAAGTAATTGACTTAGTAAATTACCGCAGGGAACAAGAACTGTCAGCTGTGTTAAAAACAGGGACAGAGGACATAATTGAAGCCCCCATCCGAAAAAAGTATACCGCCGGGCAACAAGAGGCATATCGGTATGCCCAGCGTCTGCATGCAACTCTTTCAGGGAATTCGACAGTACGAAAGATTCTTGCGATTCGAGAGCAATTAGGTGGTATATAGGCTTGAAAAAAGAGAAATTGAGTTGTATGATAAACGGAAATAGGTTTGAAATTATTTTCTCAATACCAGTCTTTTTTATTTCAACTGACAATTCCTTTACTTCATCATTAATCGGAGAGAATTTGACATCTGGGAATAAATCTGCTAGAATAAGAACAGAAAAAGGCACTACCGATAAGCGGTTAGTCC
>CAZNXL010000110.1:0-6556 GCA_964577075.1 uncultured Dorea sp.
ATGATTATATCTTATTGTGTGAAGCACGTCCATGTGTAAACATCAAATTACCAAATACTATCGAAAAAAAACATATTTTTTAATGCCGCGGTACATACTAACAGAGAAAGAAAATGAAGGAGGAAAGATTCATGTCAGAAATCTCAGTTTTAGATTTACAAAACTTACGGCACCTAATCGGCGGATTTGACACATGCCAGACAAAGATGCGGGATTATGCTGCTCAGGCAAAGGATCCTGAAATAAAACAGCTTTTTCAGGATGCTTCCGATTCAGCTGTGAAAAACAAACAGGAACTGATGAAATTCTTATAGGAGGGAAATTATGTTAGACGATAAGACTATGGTATCAGACGCCCTTACCGGGGTGAACGGGGAACTTGTACGCTATGGCGAGATGATCTCACAGACAGAGAACAAAGAACTGAAGCAATGCCTCAAACAGCTCAGAAATGAATGCGAAATGTCTCAGGAAAAGCTTTATCAGGCCGCGCGTGAAAAAAGCTACTATGTACCGGCGGCAAAAGCGACACAGAAGGAAATTGACCACGTGAAATCTGTTCTCTCGGGTCTGGCGATGAAATAGCCTGGAAATTTATGAAATCCTCCGGTATTCTGTTCTTTTCACACAGATTCCGGAGGATTTTTATACTCTATTCAATACTCTTAAGTGATTCTACCATATCGATCTTCTTCAATTTGAAATACATAACCCCATTGATGATCATGGAAAATGCTGCCGTAAACAGCAAGCTGTATATGTAGCTCGGCATATTAATATTTCTTCCGAACATTGCCGAATCTACCTCCACGGTCTCAATAATAAACAAGTGAAGAAACTTTCCGAGTCCCACTCCTACGAACGCTCCGATAAATGTCAGCAGTATATTTTCCCTGTATACGTACTCAGCGACTTCCTTATCGTAGAATCCAAGCACCTTAAGCGTCGCAAGTTCCCGCTTCCTCTCGGCAATATTTACTATATTCAGATTGTAGAGGACTACGAATGCCAGCATTCCTGCCGAGATAATGAGCACAATGATAACAAGATTAAGGCTTCTTAGCATATCGGCAAGCTGCTTCTCGATATCATGGGTATAGCTGACACTCAGCACCCCGTCTTCTTTGAGCATATCCTGACCGATCTTTTCCATCTTCACCGAATCATCCGCGTCTTTTGCGATAAAAAAGATATTGTTATATTCCGGTACCTCCCCATACACTTTTTCATAATATGCAGGAGTGAGGTAAATATAATGCCCCATATAATTCTCACAGATGTGATCTATCTTAATTTTCTTATTCCCGTTCTCTTCATCTTTAATGTCAACGGTATCTCCTTCTGCAACACCTAATAGCTTCGCCGTCTTTTCACTGATAATAACGCCGCTGTCGGACAATCTATATTCTTCCTTTGTCTTCCTGTTGTGGAAATCAACAAACTCCGGAATATTCTCTACATCGGACATTACACACTCATAAGCGCTTCTCTGCGTCTTTCCATTCACCAGAGTAATGCTCTGCATATGAGCATCAATATACTGTTCAATGCCCCTTTCATTTTCAAGACGCTCTTTTACTGCTGCTCTCTCATCTTTCGTAATATCATCTTCCAGATAAAAGCTTCCGTTGTAGGTAGATATCTGCGTATACTGAATCTCCGCGATATCATAGCATGAGTCCTTAAGGCCGAAGCCTACCAGCATCAGCGCCATACACCCGCCAATGCCGAAGATCGTCATAAAAAACCGCTTCTTATAACGCATAAGATTACGGATCGTAGATTTCCACGTAAAGCTCAGATGCCTCCATATCAATCCTATCCGCTCCATAAGCACTCTGCGCCCATTCTTCGGGGTCGGCGGACGCATCAGTATGGCGGGCTGTGCGCGAAGTTCTTTATAACAGGCAAAAAATGCTGCAAACGTGGTGCAAAGAATTGCCGCTCCGGAAGCCATCACCGCATACGTCCAGTCATAAGGAACGATGATCTCAGGCAAATGGCGGTACAGGATACTATACGCATAGATAATGATATACGGCAGTATCTTCTCACCTATGGCGACTCCAAGAACACTTCCGCCGATAGTCGCCAAAAATGCATATCCGAGATATTTGGAAGCAATCGCAAATTTACTGTATCCGAAAGCCTTCAATGTACCGATAGAAGTTCTCTGTTCCTCAACCATACGCGTCATGCTTGTAAGGCTGATAAGCGCCGCTACCAGAAAGAATAAGACCGGGAACACCCTGCCGATAGCTCCCAGACGCTCTGCGTTTTCTCCAAACCCTGTGTACTCCACCAATGTATTTCTGTCATATACGTACCATTTGGGATCTTTGATCTCAGCAATGTCCTCCTCGGCGTCTAAAATCTTCTTCTCACCGTCGCGGATCTCTTCTTCCGCCTCCTTTTTTCCTTTTTCATACTCTTTTTTTGCATCTTCAAGCCTGACCTCATTAGACGCAATGTCCTCCTCGCCTTCTTTCAGCTTCTCCTCCTGCTTCTCAATCTCCTTCCAACCCTGATCTATCTGAGTTTGTCCTGACTTTATCTGTCTGGAGGCTTTCGCAAGCTTTTTTGAGGCAGCATCAAGTTCTGCCTTCGCCTTATCAAGCTCTGCCTTTCCATCATCTAATTCCTTTTGCGCCTTGTCTAGTTCTGCTTTTGCGGAAGAATACGCCTGTTCCTCCGCCGTGATCTTCTGCGTCAGTCCGGTCGCCTGTTCTTCCAGCTTTTCCATCTGCTCCTTCAATGCTTCCGCCTGATCTTCCGGTTGACTTTCAAGAGCAGATTTTAACTGATCAATCTGAGCCTTGAGCTCACTACAGGTTTTTTCATCCTCAGCAATCTGAGTTTTCAATGCGTCTGCCTGCCCCTGTCCGCTCTCAATTTCTTTTTTTGCCGCAGGAGCATTCTTTTCATACTCTTTTAATCCTTTTTTATATTCTTTTTTCCCTTTTTCCAGTTCCTTTTTCCCTGACTTATATTCTTTTTTGGCCTGATCCAGTTCCTTCTGCTTCGACTTGAGCGATTTTTTAGCATCCTCAAGTTTCTCTTTCCCGTCTTCAATCTCAGCTTTCCCGTCCGAAAGCTTTTTCTGCGCATCCTCTATCTCTTTTCTGCCATCCGCAAGCTCCTTTTCTGCTTTCGCTCTTCCTTCCTCAAGATCTGCTTTGGCATCTGCAAGCTTCTCATTCGCCTCATCCACAATCTCCTGCTTACGGATCACCCCTCTGTCTTTCGCCAGAATCTCTACCTCATCCATCGCATCTTCCACCCTGTCCTCATAAGCATCGGTAAATGATAAAAGCTCTTTTGCTCCCGCTGCCTTTACATAAACCTCCGAATATGCCTCCATGTCGAAGGTTTCTTCAGGAACTGCTAAAAAGGCGTCAACGCTGCCGCTTCCGATCGTCGTATTACCTCTTCCGTAGGAAAGATAACAGGGGCTGTTCCCAAGTCCTACGATTTTGAGCGTATCCGTCTTCAATGTATCGGATACCGGATCCTCCGTTCCGGATGAAAGCTGGATCTCCTCACCGATTTTGTACCCCGACTCATCATCCGCCATACATTCCCCGGTTTTTTCCGGAAGTCTTCCCTTAGTCACCGTGACCTGATTCATCTCTTTTTGAAGTCCCATGACATGAACGACGTGCTGTTCTTCCTTCAGGTTATATAGAAAATCCGCACTGTAGGCCCCTTCTGCCTGCTCGACCGTATCAAGCGCTTCAATAGCCTCTACATCCTCCTCAGTCACTCCGTAGGTGCAGAGAGCCTTAATATCCATAAGTTCACTGTCATCAAAATACGAATCCCCGCTGATCCTCATATCCGGTTCAGACGCACGGATTCCCGAAAAAAATGCCACTCCGAGCGCAACAATAAAAAGAATCGAGAAAAATCTTCCGGGACTCTTTTTTATTTCCATATAAAAATCTTTCCTCATCGCTCTTTTTGACATGCCTGATACCGTCCTACCATTCGATCGTCTCAACCGATACCGGACGTCCGTTCTCCGTAATCTTTGAGACCTTTCCGTTCTTTATCTGGATCACCCTGTCCGCCATTGGCGCAATTGCTGAATTATGAGTGATCAGAACCACTGTCATGCCTTTGTTGCGGCAAGTATCCTGAAGGAGCTTAAGGATCGCTTTGCCTGTATTGTAATCAAGCGCTCCGGTAGGCTCATCACACAGGAGGAGCTTAGGATTCTTGGCAAGAGCTCTCGCGATCGAAACTCTCTGCTGTTCCCCTCCGGATAACTGCGCAGGAAAATTATCTAACCGCTCTCCAAGCCCTACCTCCTCTAAGACCTCTTTCGCATCCATCGGATCTTTACAGATCTGCAGGGCGAGCTCGACATTTTCAAGAGCCGTCAGATTCGGAATCAGATTATAAAACTGAAACACGAACCCGATGTCATCCCTCCGGTATGCAGTTAATTGTCTTTGGGAAAAGGCTGCAATATCCTGCCCGTCCACGAAGACCGTCCCCTCCGTTGCCGTATCCATTCCCCCGAGAATATTGAGCACCGTTGTCTTTCCCGCACCACTGGGACCGACCACGACGGCAAACTCTCCTTTATTTATCTCAAAATCTATGCCTGCCGCCGCCATAATCTCCACTTCGCCCATATGATATATTTTTTTTACGTTTTTCAGTGTCACAAAACCGTTCATCTCGCTAATCGCTCCTACAACTCCTCATTGCTAATCAGATCATTTTATATTATAATAGCATAGGAAATTAAAAAAAGGAATGGAGGTTTCGTTATGAACACAGTAAATTTCCCCTTCATAAGCGCTGACGAAGACATTAGAACACTTGCCGGGATCGCGGAAGAAATCTGGCACCAGCACTTTACACCGATCATCGGCGAGGCACAGGTAAATTATATGGTAGAAAAATTCCAGTCGTACCCTGCGTTGACCTCGCAGATAAAAAACGATGGATATGAATATTATTTTATCGAAGATAAAGGACGCCCTTGCGGATATATGGGAATCCGCCCCGAAGAGGAGTCTCTCTTTCTCAGTAAACTCTACATAAAAAAAGAAGCCCGCGGGCAGCATCTGGCTACAAAAGGACTGCATTTTTTAATCGATCTGTGCAGGGAAAGAGGACTTAAAAAGATATGGCTGACCTGTAACAAATATAATAAAAATACGCTGGCCATATATGACCACCTTGGATTTAAGATTACAGATGAGCAGGTGGCGGATATCGGAAGCGGATTCGTGATGGATGATTATATTTTAACGTATGAAATATAAAGTTCATTGATTGTAACTAGGAAACTCTTTTTAAAACTCTTTCCCGATTTCTGTGATTCCATACATATCCTTAAAGTTTTGCAGATCCTTCTCATTCCGTATGAGCATAATATCTGTAAATTTCCCTGTATGTATATCCCTGAATCCCGCCACCTGTTCGCCGGTACAGATACTGCATCGGATCACAGGCCTTTGGTTCTCCTTGTCATATGTCAATTCGGGCGACTGAGATTTCTTAAATAAATGAAACATGGCTTATCCTTTCTTCTGCAATATTTCTCGCAGTTCTCACCACATACTTACTCCGGCAGCCGGGATTACATTCTTTTCATTCGTCCTCCGGAAGGAATGCTGATTTTTTCGGCTCCGGGTCGGATTCTCACAATATGATCGCCGCGATCGCAACGATAAATCCGCATACCTGGATCGCCGTCGGCATTTCTCCGAAACAGATAACCGCAACTGTCGCTGGCACCAAGACTCCAAGCTTCATAAAAGTTGCCGGAAGCACGACTCCGTTTTTCTCTACATTCACCTGAAGAAGTACAAAAGAGAACAGATAAAAGAATCCATTTACCAGCCCCAATCCCAAAGCCAGCCTGCTTCCCGCTCCCTGTGAAAGCAAGTACCAAACAGGTCATATCCCCGCACTCCCCCTGTTTCTTATCAGATTTTTTTTAATACTTTGACTAATTTTACCATGTCCAGTATAATACGTCATGTATGAAAATGCAAAGGAGTCGATATATATGAGTATGAATTTTGATCAGCTTGCCATGTTTCAAAAGCTTAAGTCCGGCATGGACCGTTTCCGTGCAAATCACCCGAAGTTTCCCATGTTCTTAAATGCCGTGTCACAGGATGCACTCAAAGAAGACACGATCATTGAAATTAATATTACTACTGCTGAGGGAAAAAGCTATTGTTCCAATATCAGGTTAAACGCTGAAGATATGGAATTTATTGAAACCCTCAGGAATCTGAAGTCAAATTAAAAGAGGCATTTCAATTTATTCAGGAAAGTTTTTGAAATAATATTGCTTTTTGATGAAAAATCTGTTTATCTATTATACAGGATAAAAAATATTGAGCGAGGTGTATAAAATGAAACCTGTAAAAGAGGGTAAAGTCCGCGAGATTTATGATAACGGCGACAGTCTGATCATGGTTGCTACCGATCGTATCAGCTGTTTTGATGTGATTTTAAAAAATGTTGTAACAAAGAAAGGAACTGTCCTGACCCAGATGTCCAAATTCTGGTTTGACATGACAAAGGA
>CAZNXL010000111.1:0-6522 GCA_964577075.1 uncultured Dorea sp.
TTTGTACGAAGGAAGTAGTTTCAGGCACTAATACATAATGACAATGTAGCCGAGTGAAACGGTTCTCCGGGTTGCCGCGATGAGGAACCAAAATCAAGAGCCAAAAACGGTATCAGAAACTAAGGTGTTCTATATGGAGGGTACAGCCGGCGATAGTACCAGTTAAGAACATGTTGGCTAATGAGTCGGTTTAGAGACGGTAAGGGACGCAAGAGAAGGCAAAACCGTACTTGCAAACTAACCTGTTCTATATGGAGGGTACTAAAGGAACTCATGCTGACCGTCACGGCGGAGCTATGGGGTGAAAAGCGTGAGCTGGATGGGAGCTGATCTCGATGATCAGAGGTAAACGAGTAGTACAAATCACTGCTCCGTGGTGATGATGGCCACAGAGCGTTTCACTATGTTTTGGGGATTTGGATTCCCAATCAAAAAATCGAAATGGAGTTAACAAGATGGCAGTTGCCGAGAAAAAAGACATACTTTTCTTGTGTCAGTTTTTTTATCCTGAACATAATTCATCGGCGACATTGCCGTTTGACACAGCCAAATATCTGGCCTCCCATGGGTTCACAGTCGATGCCCTTTGTGGTTATCCCAAAGAATATAGCGATGAAAAGAATGTTTCATTAGAAGAGACAGTTGATGGTGTCCACATCAAGAGGATCCGGTATAACCAGAAGAGCCGCGTTGGAACCCTGAGTCGTCTTATCAATTATTTCTCCTTTACGTTCCGCGCTTGGTTACATCGGAACTATCTGAAGAATTACAAGTGTGTTGTCGTTTACTCTAATCCTCCGATTCTTCCGTATGTTCCGGTTGTAGCGAAGAAAAAGTACGGCACGAAGTTCGTGTTTGTTGCTTACGATGTTTATCCAGAAGTAGCCTATGCTTCACAGAGCCTTACGCCTGACAGCATCATCAGCAAGGTCATGAATAAACTCAACCACAGATTATATGGGTCTGTGGATAAAGTAGTTTCTTTAACTGATGAGATGAAAGAGTTCCTGCTGGAACATCGTCCTGAACTGAGCAGGGATAGAGTCACGACAATTGCAAACTGGGCGCATGAGAAGAAGCTCACAGCAGATTCAGATGCCTATGCTCGGTTTGATTATCAGGATGGTCAGTTTGTGGTCGCCTATTTCGGCAATATGGGTACATGCCAGGATATGGAGACACTGGTCGGAGCGGCTGAGAAACTTAAGGATGACGACAGAGTCAGGTTCTTGATAGTCGGCCACGGCAACAAGAAGGAACGTGTGGCTGCCGCTACTGCAGCCCTCCCCAATGTCCAGGTTATGGATTTCCTGACTGGCAAGGATTTCGAGCAAGCTGTGGCTATCAGTTCTGTTGCCGTTGTGAGCCTTGAGAAGGGCTTAATGGGGACCTGCGCACCGAGCAAGTATTACATCTACCTGCAGGGCGGTCAGCCCGTTCTGGCAGTAGTCGAGAAGGACAGCTATTTAGCGACTGAGGTGGAGAGAGAGCAGATCGGCCATGCAGTTGAAATCGGTGATGTTGATGGACTGGTCAGAGCGATAAACAGTATGGTTGAAGACCGGGACGGCTGTGCGGAGATGGGAAGAAGAGCTGAGAAGCTTTATGAAGAGCAGTATGCGTATGAAGTCGCTATGAGGAAATACGTTGAAGTGATGAGTGAGATAATAAAGGATTGAGAACATGAGAGTTCTTCTAATCAATTCAGTCTGTGGAATTGGGAGTACGGGAAGAATCTGTACTGACATAGCACAGGATTATGAGAGAGCGGGTCATGAGGTAAAAATTGCCTTTGGGCGTGATGCCAAGGTACCGGATCAGTTTCAAAAATATGCAGTCAGAATCGGGACAGATTTTGATGTAAAACTTCATGGGATCAAATCCAAACTGTTTGATGCTCATGGTTTAGGTTCAAAGAATGCAACGAAAAGATTTCTTGCTTGGGCTGAAGATTATGATCCGGAACTGCTTTGGCTACATAATATCCACGGTTACTATATAAATTACATAGAGCTTTTTGACTGGATTAAATCACGGCCACAAATGGAAGTGAAGTGGACACTCCATGACTGTTGGGCTTTTACCGGTCATTGCTCCTATTTTACAATGGCAGGTTGCAATAAATGGGAAACACAGTGCGAACACTGCCCACAGCCAACGAAGTATCCGGGAAGGTTGTTTATTGACAGAAGCAAGCAAAACTTCGAGCTGAAGAAACAATGCTTCACTGGCGTCAAGCAGATGACTCTTATCACCCCGAGCAAATGGCTCATGGATTTGGTTAAAAGGAGCTTTTTATCAGAATATCCCGTTGAAGTCCATTACAATAAGGTTGATACAAATGTTTTCAAGCCAATCAATAGCGACTTCAAAAAGGACAACGGATTTGAAAATAAAAAAGTTGTTCTGGGTGTTGCGTCTCCATGGGATGAGCGAAAAGGTTTAGGTGACTTTATAGAATTACGGAACATTCTGGATTCCAGCTATCAGATTGTCCTTGTGGGCTTAAGTCAGGAGCAGATCCAGGAGTTACCATCTGAGATACTCGGGATACAGAGAACGAATAATGTAAATGAACTTGTAGAGGTATATTCTGCTGCAGATGTATTTGTGAATCCTACATATGAGGATAATTACCCGACCACAAATTTGGAAGCAGCTGCGTGTGGAACCCCGGTGATTACCTACCGTACTGGAGGCAGCCCTGAAAGTGTTCCAGAAGAAAATGTGGTTGAATGTGGGGATGTGAAAGGAATTGCAAGCAGAATACAAGAACTTACTAGGTGAGAATAGTCAGATGAAGCAAAGAGGAATCAGTATTTCTGCGTTTATGGCACTTGCCATATATATAGTAATTGGTGCGGCATTACTAATTAGCTTTCCCGGAGCAGGCTACAATTCAGTAGAGAAAGAACTGTATGGGGTTCTTATGGTTTCTTACTTTGTGGTACTCGGGCTAGTGGTGTTGGCCGTTGCAAAACATAATCTATATTTATTTGAACCATTTACGATTATAGCTTTACTGTATATTGGCATCTTTATTTATCGCCCTATCCAAGATTTATATGCACATAAGGTTTCTTATGCTGGAGTTAATTTGGTCCAGGGTGGAGTAAAAGCAACTATCCTTTTCACGCTTGGCTTTGTTGCTTTTTATATCCGTTATTACTGCAAGAAGCGAGCTAAGGAAACGCCGGAAGAAATCAGAGAGTCTGATGTTCCTGATTCAATTTCATGGCTGGTGATAGCTTGGGCTGTATTCTTCGCATTTTGTATCATCAGTTCACTATCTCAAGGTGTTAGTCTACAATATATTTTTTCATTGGGCCAACAAGGCGAACGAGTCGTTAATGAAAGCAACACCGTTCTTTTGTTCCTTTCTAACTTTGCCACAAGCCTATTGGTCGTGTGGCTCATGATCATGGTTATATCAAAGAGTGTTGCACTGAAGATTGTGCTCAGTGTGCTGACTATTATATATTTGATCATGCGAAATGCCAGATGGCTTGTGCTGATAATGGGTATTTCACCATTTGTATATTACTACACTAAGAGAAGAAAGTCGCCAAGACTTATCTGGACGTTGATACTTGGTTTCTTAGCACTAGTCGTTTTCGCGTGGATGCAAATGAATAGATATTACATAGCGACCGGAAAGGAACTGCAATCGTTTGGGGAACAAGGAGGTCTTACCTTAGAATTATTGATGTCACCTTTTGATAGTGACCTGACGACATATACAACCTTTTACGGAATGGTTCAAAGTTACCCTTCTGCCTATCCATATATGTTTGGACGAACCTTCTTATATGTTTTTATTCTATTTGTTCCGCGTGTGCTCTGGGCTGGTAAGCCAGACAACCCGGTTAGAGACATGGTTGAGCATTCTCTTGGTGCGCTTGCCAGAACGAATGGGCGTGCCGTTGCCAATATAGGCGAATTCTATGCGAACTTTGGTATCATAGGTATTGTTGTACTTATGTTCCTCTTCGGATACATCGTTTCAAAATTAAAACATATGTATGAGGAACCATCGGAGAACCGGCTCATAATGTACGCTTTTCTTTACCCACTAATGTTCCAGTGGGTGGCACGAGGAAATTTCAGTGGGAATTTCTATTACACACTGTTTGGTTTTGTTCCGTTGCTGATTCAGTGGTTTGTTAAACATTTGGGTGGTAGGAGAGCATGAAAGTATTAGTCGCGCATCCTGCGCAGCAGCATTCATATCGCCTTGCAACTGCACTAAAGCGTGTTGGAATGTTAGATAAGTATGCCACCACGGTATATTACAAAAAAGGTTCCCTAACAAGTGTTGCGGCAAAAGCTTTGAAGGGTAAATTCCGTACAAAGGCACAGGAACGGCATTGCGAAGAACTGGATGATACCGAAGTCATTCAGTTCTGTGAAGGTGAGGGACTGCTTAAGCTGGTCGCTCTGAATACGCCATATTTCAAAAGTAGGTATAACCAGATAAAATACCATACCGCGGATCGGTTTGCCAAGAAGGTTGCAAAGTATGCCATTAAACATAAGGTAGACGCCGTTGTCACTTATGATGATAGTTCGCCTCTTCTCTTTGAAATATTAAAAGACAAAGCACCAGATATCCTTCGTATTATGGACATGTCAGCGGCCAACATACTCTATATGAGAGATATCTATGAGCGTGATATGAAACTGGCCCCGGCATTTGCCGGGAGGTTGAAGAAGGAGAGATCGATCTGTTGGAATCCGGTGATAACCGACAGAGCGCAGCGTGAAATTGATGCCACACAAAAATTCCTCGTGCCTTCTGCCTTTGTAGCCAGATCACTTGAATACTCTGGGGTGAAGCAGGAGCAAATGTTTAGATGCCCATATGGGGTTGATGTTTTGCAGTTTTCTCCAAAAGAGTATAGCGATGATTTGGTTGCACGTACTAGACCGATACGATTTATTTATGTCGGTGGTGTAAAGGAACTTAAGGGTTGCTCATATTTGTTCGATGCCTTTATGGAAATTCCAAAAGAAACAGCTGAATTGACGGTTGTGGGTAATTATAACGCCGAAGATGAGGACATAAAGCCCTATCAGGGAAGAATTACATTTACAGGCAATCTCATCCATTCCGAGGTGGCTGATATTCTGAAAGCTACCGACGTGTTCGTGTTTGCTTCGCTGGGGGAAGGACTGTCGTTATCAACGCTTGAAGCTGCTGCTTGTGGGCTGCCGCTTATCGTCACAGAGAATTCTGGAGTCAATGATGGCATGCAGGATGGGAGAGAAGGATTTATTATTCCGATCCAATCGAAGGAAGACATAAAAGAAAAGGTCTTATGGTTCGTAGAACATCCAGAACAGATCAAACAAATGGGAGAAGCGGCACGTGAATTTGCGCTTAGCATCTCTTGGGAGGCTTATTACAATCGAATGGGAGACATATTCCGCAGATTGGCAAAGTGAGGAAAGCATAGCCGATGGGTAGGATAACGAAGAACTATATTTACAACCTGGCATATCAATTATTGGTGTTGATTGCACCGCTTGTCACTGCGCCATACCTGGCACGAGTGTTGGGCGCCTCAAATCAAGGTATTTATAGTTATGTAAACTCATCTGGAAACATAATAACCACTTTAACGCTGTTAGGCATTTACGCTTATGGAAATCGCCAGACTGCATATGTCCGGGATAACAAAGCCGAACTCACAAAGACCTTTTGGGAGCTTGAAGTAACAAGATTTATCTTAGGAACAATTGGTACGATCATTTATGCAGTTTACGCGCATTTCAATCCAGATATGAGCTGGTATTTTCTGCTCTACTATCCATATATCCTTGCTCAATTTATCGATTGCTCATGGATTTATGTTGGGCTTGAAGATATGAAACCAGCTGTGATGAAGAATTTCATTACGAAACTGGTCAATGTTATTGGAATCTTTGTGTTTGTCAGAAAAAGAGAGGACGTATGGATTTATATCTTTATGCTGGCGATCACAACACTGATTGCCAATATTTCCGTATATACACAGCTTCCTAAATATGTGGGCATGCCAAAGGGAGAAAGTAAACCAGATGTACACAGAATCGTATATCACATTAAAGGGTCCCTTTACCTTTTCCTTCCGCAGGTTGCCTCGCTGTTCTACCTTCAGGTAGATAAGGTTATGCTGAAGTGGTTATCAGGACAAACGGCTCAACTTTCTTTCTATGATAATGCAGAGAAGATGATCAATATTCCTCTGTCGATCATTACTGTCATGAGTACGGTTATGATGCCGAGGATAGCAAATGAATTTCAGAAGAATAACAAAGACAACATTCGTAATCTACTGGTAAAAGCAGGACGTTATGCACTGCTGATGACGTTTCCCCTTATGATTGGAATGTTCTGCATTGCCCAGCAGCTGATTCCATGGTATCTGGGTAATGAGTTCCTGCCAACAGCCACAGCAATGATGATTTTGACTCCAATTGTTTTGTTTGGTTGATTGCATAATGAAATTGAACACCTGAGCGAAAAAAATCCATAGTGAT
>CAZNXL010000112.1:0-6487 GCA_964577075.1 uncultured Dorea sp.
AAATCGCTTAAATAAAAGGTTTTGCTTGACGGGCAATCAATAATTTAATATAATTGAGAATGATGTCTTATAGAAATAAGTGGGGAGTTTCCCTTATAAAATATAAGGAGGTGGATATCTATGAAGATGACATTCCAGCCAAAGAAAAGACAGAGAGCCAGGGTTCATGGTTTTAGAGCAAGAATGAGGACTGCAGGCGGAAGAAAAGTACTTGCCAGCAGAAGAGCAAAAGGAAGAAAAGTATTATCAGCGTAGGCCGCATATATGTGGCCTTTTCTTCTATTAAAAACAGGAGAACCAATTTATGAAATATTCCGAATCATTAAAAAAAAATTCAGATTTTGGGCTTGTATACAAGGAAGGAAAGTCATTAGCTAACAAATATCTGGTCATGTATGTAAGAGAGAATCAATTAGAAAAAAACAGATTGGGAATATCCGTAAGTAAAAAAGTGGGAAACAGTATTGTCAGGCATCGTTTGACGAGATTAATAAGAGAAAGCTATCGACTACAAGAAGAACGTTTCAGATGTGGAATAGATATAGTAATCATAGCGAGAAACGGCGCAAAAGGGAAAAGTTATCAGGATATTGAGAGTGCGCTGATCCATTTGGGACGTCTTCATGAGATCATAGATTTGGGGTGACGGATCGTGAAAAGGGTTATGATTGCATGCGTTAGATTTTATCGAAAATATATATCCGCCATAAAAGGATATTCATCCTGCAAATATTATCCGACATGTTCTGCTTATGCGCTTGAAGCGCTTGAAAAGTACGGAGCGGCGAAGGGTGGATATCTTGCTGTCAGAAGAATTCTCAGATGCAATCCGTTCTCAAAGGGTGGTTATGACCCTGTCCCGTAAGAAATCATTACAATGGAGGAAAAGAGATGACTGTGAGTTTATTGACAGCAGCGAACTGGCCGATTGTAGGACAGATTTGCTGGTTATTAGGTAAAGTTATGAACTTTATCTATACAATATTGGCGGATACGTTCCACCTTCAACATGGGGTGGTTGGATTATCCATTATTATTTATACGATTATCGTATACACATGTATGCTTCCAATGACGATCAAACAGCAAAAGACGTCAAAGATGTCTTCTGTTATGAATCCGGAGATCCAGGCAATACAGAAAAAGTATAAAAATAAAAAAGATCAGGCTTCCATGCTGAAACAGCAGGAAGAGATCCAGCAGGTATATGATAAGTATGGAACGTCTATGATGGGAGGATGTCTTCCTCTTCTGATCCAGATGCCATTTTTGTTTGCACTTTATCCTGTAATTTACAGTATTGAAAATTATGTACCGGCGCTTAAAGATGCTCCGGCTGCTGTACAGAGATTTCTTACGATCCCAAATTTGAAAGAGGCGCCGCTGACTATGTTAAAGAACAGTGGAAATTATAGCATGCCGGCTGCTTTGATCATAATTACGGCTGTTCTTCTCCCGTTACTCTCCGGAGCGACACAGATGTTAAATATCCGTCTTAATCAGGCGGTATCCGGTCAGCAGATGGACAAGAGCATGGAGACAACGATGAAGACAATGAATACAACGATGCCTTTATTGTCTGTATTCATGGTATTTACGCTTCCGACAGGTATCGGTCTTTACTGGATTGTCAGTGCAGTAGTACGTACAGTTCAGCAGTTAGCAATTAATAAGTCTCTTTCTAATATGTCTGTAGAGGAATTAATTGAGAAGAATAAGGAAAAAGCAGAGGAAAAGGCGAAAAAACGAGGAAAAAGAGCCGAAAAAATTAATGAGATGGCTCAGACGAATACAAAGACCATTAAATCTTCTGCTAATCATCAGACATCTTCCAGGGAAGAAAGAGAAAAAGAAGCTAAGATTGAAAAAGCGAAACAAAACGCAAAGAATGCAAAACCGGGAAGCCTTGCAGCAAAAGCAAATATGGTAGAAAGATTTAATAAGAACAATTAGGGGGCAATGATTATGGATTATATTACAGTAACTGCTAAAACACTGGATGATGCAATTACAGATGCGTTAGTTGAGTTAGGTGTTACGAGCGATAAGTTGGATTATATTGTTATTGAAAAGGGCAGTGAAGGATTCTTAGGAATAGGCAGAAAGCAGGCTGTAATCAAGGCACGAAGAAAAGAAGAGCCGGTAGAAGAGACTATCGCGGAAGAAGTAAAACCAGCAGATAAAAAGATTGAAAAAACTGTAAATGAAGAATCTAAAATAAATGAGAAGCCTTTAAAAAAAGAGCGTTATAATAAGAAAGATAGCAAGAAAGAAATTAAGAGGGACCACAAAAAAGAATTTAAGAAAGATCCGGAAAAAAAGGAAGCAGAAAGAAAAGAACCAGTAAAAGATGTAGAAAAGAAAGAAGTAGAGCTTGCTCCGGTAGAAGAGATTACGATTTCTACCTGTAAAAAATTTGTTGAAGACGTTCTTGCCGCTATGAATATGAATGATGTCACAGTAACAGCGCAAGTTGATGAAGAAGGAGCTCTTGGCATTAATATGGAGGGTCCGGATATGGGGATCATGATCGGCAAGAGAGGGCAGACTCTTGATTCTCTCCAATATCTGACCAACCGTGTAGCGAATAAGATGCAGGAAGGATATGTAAGAGTAAAGCTTGATACAGAGGATTACAGAAGAAGAAGAAAGCAGACTCTTGAAAATCTTGCAAAAAATATAGCAAGCAAAGTAAAGAGAACGAGAAGAACAGTATCTCTTGAGCCGATGAATCCATATGAGAGAAGAATTATTCATTCTGCACTCCAATCTGATCCGGCGGTTTCTACTCACAGTGAAGGTGAAGAGCCATACAGAAGGGTTGTTGTAACTTTGGTTCGCAAATAATAGATGAGAGTATGCAAATTATGCAAATGGAAAAGGTAGGGGTTGAGAAAACCCCTATTTTTTTATATGATGTATTTTAAGCAATATTTACGGAGGATGGTATGAATTATCAATATTCTGAAACAATTGCTGCTATTTCTACAGCTATGACTAATTCCGGCATAGGAATTGTCAGAATGACAGGAAAAGAAGCATTTGCAATTGCAGATAATATTTATATAGGAAAAAATAAAAAAAAATTATCTGAGCAGAAAACCCACACAATTCACTATGGATACATTAAAGATGACGGTGAAACAATTGATGAAGTTCTCGTTATGCTGATGAGAGAACCTCATAGCTATACGGGAGAAGATACCGTTGAAATCAATTGTCACGGCGGGGTCTATGTTGTAAAGAGAATCCTTGAGACAGCGATCAAATATGGAGCCAGACCAGCTGAGCCGGGAGAGTTTACCAAGCGCGCATTTTTGAATGGAAGACTTGATCTGTCTCAGGCTGAAGCGGTTGGTGATCTTATTGCTTCACAGAATGAATATGCTTTAAAAAGTTCTGTCAGTCAGTTAAAAGGAAATGTAAAAGAAAAGATAGAAAGTATTAGAGAAAAGATCATTTATCATACTGCATTTATTGAAACTGCTCTGGATGATCCCGAACATATCAGTATGGATGGCTATGGGGAAAAGTTAAAGAAGACTGTGGATGAACTTATCAACGAGATTCAGAAATTATTATCAACATGTGACGATGGGAGGATCATAAAAGAGGGAATCCAAACTGTGATCGTAGGAAAACCGAATGCAGGAAAGTCTTCTCTTCTGAATGCATTGTTAGGGGAGGAAAGAGCTATTGTAACAGAAGTTGCAGGAACTACCCGGGATGTACTGGAGGAACAGATCAATCTGCAAGGGATATCCCTTAATATTATGGATACGGCAGGAATCCGCAGTACTGAAGATACCGTAGAGAAGATAGGCGTGGAAAAAGCAAGGGAGTATGTAAAAAAGGCTGATCTTATCTTATTTGTCATCGATGCATCCTGTCCTTTGGACGAAAATGATAAGGAGATCTTTCGGATGATATCTGATAAGAAGTGCGTCATTCTTTTAAATAAAACAGATCTTGATGTAGTAATAACGAAGGAAACTGTTTTTCATGAATTAGAACTTGCAAATAAGAATAAAGAGTTATATAAGAAAAATGTTAAGATTATTGATATTTCCGCAAAAAACAGAGATGGAATAGACACGCTCGAGGGGGTGTTGAAAGACATGTTTTTTGCAGGAAATCTTGCATTTAATAATGAAATTTATATTACAAATGCCAGACATAAAGCAGCATTAAACGATGCATATCATTCTTTATGCAAAGTAAATGAAAGTATCGAAGAGGGGATGCCGGAGGATTTTTATTCGATTGATCTCATGGATGCATACGAAGCGCTGGGCAATATTACAGGGGAAACAATAGGAGAAGATTTAGTAAATGAAATATTCAGCAAATTCTGTATGGGTAAATAAAGATAAATATGATGCAGCAGTTATAGGTGCGGGACATGCGGGATGTGAGGCTGCCCTTGCGGCTTCGCGTCTTGGATTAAAAACGATCGTATTCACAGTAAGCGTGGATAGTATAGCTCTTATGCCCTGTAATCCGAATATAGGAGGAAGCTCAAAGGGGCATCTTGTCCGGGAGATAGATGCTCTTGGAGGGGAGATGGGAAAAGTGATCGACCGGACATTTATTCAATCTAAGATGTTGAATAAATCAAAAGGTCCGGCGGTACATTCGCTTCGCGCGCAGGCAGATAAGGCGCGTTACAGCAGGACGATGAGACAGGTATTGGAAAATCAGGAAAATCTTGACATAAAGCAGGCTGAAGTTGCAAATATATTGACAGAAGATGGAAAAATAACAGGAGTACAGACATTATCCGGTGCGATTTATCACTGTCAGGCCGTCATCCTGTGTACGGGAACTTATCTGAAAGCGCGCTGTATCTATGGTGATGTGAGTATGAATACAGGTCCTAACGGACTTCAGGCAGCAGATCATCTCACAGATTCCCTGAAGGAGCTCGGAATTAAGATGTATCGGTTTAAGACGGGAACTCCTGCAAGAATTGATAAAAATTCAGTAGATTTCAGTAAAATGGAAGAACAATTTGGGGATGAGCGCGTTGTGCCGTTTTCTTTTGCAACAAATCTGGAGGATGTACAGATCGATCAGGTATCCTGCTGGTTGACATATACAAACGCAAGGACGCATGACATTATCCGAAAAAATCTGGACAGATCTCCTCTTTTTTCGGGGATGATCGAAGGAACTGGCCCGAGGTATTGTCCATCTATTGAGGATAAAGTAGTTAAATTTGCAGATAAAGACAGACATCAGGTATTTATAGAACCCGAGGGACTTGAAACTAACGAGATGTATGTAGGAGGAATGTCAAGTTCTCTTCCGGAGGACGTGCAATATGAGATGTACCGGACCGTTCCGGGACTTGAAAATGTTAGAATCGTGCGAAATGCATATGCAATAGAATACGATTGCATTGATGCAAGACAGTTAAAACCATCCCTTGAGTTTAGACAGATAGAAGGTCTATTCAGTGGAGGACAGTTTAACGGAAGCTCAGGATATGAGGAGGCTGCCGCGCAAGGACTGATAGCCGGTATCAATGCGGCAAGAAAACTAAAAGGACTGGAACCTGTTATATTAGATCGCTCGCAGGCATATATTGGCGTGTTGATCGATGATCTTGTTACCAAGGAAAGTCATGAGCCTTACAGAATGATGACTTCGAGGGCGGAATATCGCCTTTTGCTCCGCCAGGATAATGCGGATCAGAGATTGAGCGAGATCGGGTATAAGATAGGACTTATTTCTCAGGTGAGATATGAAAGGCTTCTGTTGAAAAAACAGCTTATTGCGGATGAGATACACAGAATAGAACACGTAAATGTAGGGACCGGCAAAAATGTTCAACAATTGCTTAAAAAACAGAAGAGTACGCCTCTCACATCGGGAAGTTCTTTAACTGATCTGATACGAAGACCGGAATTATCTTATCAGATATTAAGAGAGCTGGATCCTGAAAGACCAGAATTTCCAGAAGATATGGAGGAAGAAGTATCGGAGCAGATCAATATAGCGGTCAAATATGACGGATATATTAAGCGCCAGGAAAGACAGGTAGAACAATTTAAAAAGATGGAAAATAAAAAAATACCGGAGGATATAGATTATGATTCGGTGAAGAGTCTGCGGATCGAGGCGGTCCAAAAATTAAAAGAATATCGTCCTGTATCCATCGGACAGGCTTCGAGAATATCCGGTGTATCACCGGCGGATATTTCTGTTTTGCTTGTATACCTAGGAGGGGTATAAGATGAGAAAAATATTAGACAGGAAAGCAAAAGAGTTGGAAATAGAACTTTCCGATAACCAAATAAAGCAATTTATAACATATTATGAGATTCTTGTCGAGTGGAATAAAGTGATGAATCTTACAGGAATTACAGAATATGAGGAGGTTGTAGAAAAGCATTTCATTGATAGCCTGACACTGGTTAAGATAATGGAAAAAAAATATATACACACGAAAGTTCATTCTGTTATAGATATTGGAACCGGAGCC
>CAZNXL010000113.1:0-6484 GCA_964577075.1 uncultured Dorea sp.
AAAAGAATCGCCTGAAATTGTCAACTTTTATCCGGTAATGTTCAGAAAAATTTAAGCTGCAAATTCCTGCGTTTTCTTGACATCCGCCATGTTTTCACAAAGAATCGGTTTAGCGCAGGTATGCGCGGAATATTTTTACAGGAAACGTCATAAATATTTTCTTTCCATCATTTCCCCCAAACGAAAGAGATACGTATCATGAGGCTTCGCATAAAAGAGAATTACAACCACACCCTCTATGCCTGTTTTACCGGCTATATCATTCCGGCCGTCGTCAATAATTTTATGCCGCTGCTGTTCCTGACTTTTCAGTGAGAATACGGTATCTCCCTTGAGAAAATTTCTCTTTTGATCACGTTTAACTTCAGCGTCCAGCTCATCGTGACTTCCTGGCCGCAGGATTTGCGGACCGGATCGGCTACCGCGTCTGCGTGGTGGCCGCCCAGTTTTTCTCCTGCGCGAGCCTCCTTGCGCTGGCCTTCCTCCCGGTTCTTATGCCGGATCCGTTTTACAGGTTGCTGGCGGCAGGTATCACTTACGCCATCGGGGGCGGTTTGATCGAAGTCCTCATTAGCCCAATCGTTGAAGCATGTCCAACCAGGCGCAAAAAAGCAGAGATGAGCCTGCTGCATTCCTTCTATTGCTGGGGATATGCTGCGGTCATCCTGCTTTCCACCCTGTTTTTTTCTGTTTTCGCGGAATCCAGCCTGAACGTCTCCAAAACGGTCGGAAACCTGGCCGGAGATAATATGAAAGCGAGTATTTTAAACGGAACCACATTCCCGCTGCTGCTCATTGTATCGCTGCTTTACCTGATGAAGAAAAAGCGGGCGGCAGAATGAGCCAGGAGGCAATTAATCATAGAAATGCTCTAAAAAATTGTCGTAATGCTCAATCAGACTATCTAATCTTAAACATTCCTCACGAGACAGTGGATGAAATGGCCTGCGGCAACCTCCCGATTCAATGCCGCGTTTGGTGAGGACATATTTTACAGCGCTGAAAATACCGACCTTGCACATCTCTTCAACACAATAATTGATCTCACCCTGGGCTTTCAGCGCCCCAGAAACATCTCCGGAGAGAAACAGGTCGCGAACCCTGATAAACAGTGGGGCAAAAACATTTACAGTAGTTCCGATCGTCGCCTGGACTCCCATTGCAAGGGCGCTGATATACTGTTCATCAAATCCATTGAAAAATACCTTGTCCGGATAAGCGTTCTTCATACGTTCCAGTGAATAAAGATTATTGGAAGTATGCTTGACGCCCATGACCCGCCCATTCGACAAAAGCCTTCCGGCGTTATCTTTGTTGAATTCAATCCCTGTAAACTGAGGAATATTGTATACAATTACTCTGATATCTGGAACCGCCTGAATGATATCCTCATAGTATGCAATAATTTCATCCATACTGAATTTGTAATAGTAGGGAGGAATCATAGAGACAGCATCTGCGCCGACACTGGCAGCGTGCTTTGCGAGAGATACCGCATCCTCCGTCCGAACCGTACCGACATGCGCAATGACCGGTACGCGTCCGTTTACAGTTTCCAATACTTTTTCAAGCGCTTTTTCCCTTTCATCCAGGCTCAGGAGCAATGCCTCACCGGACGATCCCGTACAATAAAAGCCCTCCACGCCAATACCGAGTTGATATTCAATCAGACTGGAAACAGAATTAAGGTTAATTGATTCATCCGGACACATGGGTAATTCCAGAGCGGAAAATATTTTTTGGAATTTGCTGTTTTCTAAAGTATTCATAATATTCATAAACTCCTCTCCAAAGATTTATATACTGTCAGTACACCAAAAGATAAGTTTCTGGCTATGAATTAAATTTACTTGTTTCCAAATCCTTTGCAACCTTTTTCATATGCTGTTTCATTTTTCTTTCTCCCAGCGCCGTGTCCCGAATCTCAAAAGCCCTGATAATCGCGTCATGAGCCGGTATAAAGTTGTCAATATTGTTCTTGATTTTAAAGGTATTTTGGCGGAACTGAGATAATTGTCTGGCAATTATTTCATTGAATTCTACTAATAACACGTTTCCTGTGATGGTAAAAATAGTGCGGTGAAATTCTTCATCATACTGCGCCAGTGCGGCAGCGTCACACCGTTCGGCCGCCTCCATTGCCTTCTCCTGGTTTGCTTTCAAAAGCGCCAGTTGTTCATCACTGCAATTTTCGATAGCCAGCTTTGTGGCTAATGGCTCAAGCGTTGAACGGACAATAATAAGATCCTGCAGCTCTACCTCATTTGTAAGAAACCATGACGAGAGAGAATTCGTCGGCGCTGGGGTTTTACTCTTTATGAAGGTGCCCAAACCGGTTTTGATCTCAAGAAAACCTTCCGCTACAAGTACTTTTACTGCCTCCCGAACAGTTCCACGTCCTAAACCAAGCTTACTGCATAATTCTTTTTCTGTTGGAAAACGATCGCCAACCTGAACAGAGTCCTCCGTAATATAGGAATGCAGATTCTCAATCGCCAATTGTGTTGCGGACTTTTTTGTTACTGTTAACATGATTCTTTACTTCCTTTTGTATTGGTAGTATTGCCAATGTACGCATAGCCTATTTCATGTTTTCTTTTGTTCCCCTGCATTGTCTGATCTTAAATATTGTCTGAGCTTAAATACAGAAGCGTTCTGCATTTATGGCGTTTCCTGTAAAATAGGCATGAGTAATAAAGCTTTATTAATATTAACCCTACAAAACGTCAAAGTCAATATGTATATTTTATATATTTTCATCAGACCGGAAATTTAAATAAAGTAATAATAGAGGCTTAGAATTGCCAAAAAAGAATAAGGTGTGGCATATTTTATAAAAATATGTACAAAAAACTTCGAATAACTGTCAAAAAGTACATGTTGACATCATCAAAATCCGGTGATAATATATCCATAAGACGTACGGACATCATATCACTTAAGGGATAGGATCAAAAAAAGGAACGGGAGGAAATAATATGAAGGATGAGTTATTTGATGTGTCAGGCAAGATCTGTATCGTCACCGGAGGGCTTGGGCAGATTGGTAAGAATCTTGCCAAGGCATTGTATACCAGAGACGCAAGGGTTGCCGTTTTTGCAGCGCACCCTACCCCAGAACGGATAGAGGGCATTTTCCCGGCAGCTCAATACGATTCAAGCCGGCTTAAATTTTATAAAGTCGATATCAGCAAGAAAGCCACAATAGAGGCTGCCCTAGATGAGATGCAGGAAATCTGGGGAGACGCTCCGGATGTTCTGGTAAATTGTGCCGGAATTGATACACAGCCGAGTGCGCCGCCGGAAGTTTCCGGACCATTTGAAAAGTTTCCGGAGGAGGTCTTCAGAGAAGTTGTAGATGTAAACCTTGTCGGAACATTTCTCATGACACAGGCAGTCGGCGCAAGAATGGTCGAAGCCGGAAAAGGCGGATCCATCATTAATTTGGGATCTATTTACGGAATGGTTTCACCCGTTCAGGATATATACGCATACAAGGAGGAGCGGACGGGCATTCCGTTTATCAAGCCTGTCGCATATTCCGCCGCTAAATCTGGTATTTATAACCTGACAAGGTACTGCGCGACATACTGGGGCAAAAAAGGCATCCGGGTAAATACTCTGACACCGGCCGGAGTCTGGAGGGACACACAGGACGAAACATTTATTAAAAATTTCACATCCAGAATGCCGATGGGCCGTATGTCTCAGGAGGACGAATACAATGGGGCAATTATTTTTCTTGCATCGAAAGCGTCCTCTTTTATGACAGGAGCTAATCTTGTAATCGACGGCGGATGGACCGCATGGTAAAAGGAGATGGGAATATGAAAAACAGAATCTATGAAAATCATTTAAAAGAAATCATGAAGGAGAGGCCCGTATTTGGTGTGACAATTTATTCGGGTTGTCCCCAGTTTATCGAACTTCTTGGATATGCAGGATTTGATTTTGCTTTTATTGATGCAGAACATTGCCCATGGGAAACGACGGGACTCCGCGAGGCAGTCCTTGCAGCGCGTTCCGTAGGAGTAAGCCCGTTAGTAAGAGTTACAAAACCAGATATGATCGAGATCCGCAAAGCCCTCGAAATGGGAGCGGAGGGAGTCATTATTCCGCATGTCCGTACTATTGAAGAAATGAAAATATGCGTAAAAGGCGCGAAGTTCCCGCCGCTGGGTCGCCGTGGGTTTGATGTGAATGTACGGGCAGCTCAGTATGGTTTTGATGTAAATGGAGTAGATTTCTATGAAGAAGCAAACAGGACGGAACTTGTGATTCCCATGGCAGAGGATTTTGAGTTTACCGACCAACTGGATGAAATGCTGGCTGTACCTGGTGTGGACGCAATCAATTTCGGACCGGCCGATTTCTCTATGTCCTTGAATTGTAAAACCAATACTTCCGGCGGAAATTCCTTCTATGACCTTAATGACAGCCCGGCAGATATAGCTATGAAGGATATCATAGCAAAGGCCCGCCCCAACGGGATAGGTGTAATGGCCCCCGCTGTTCCGCCTACTTATGAAAATGCCAGGAAGCTGGTGGATAAGGGCATAAATATGGTTATTATGGGGAATGACCTTGGCAACTATGGCACGGCTCTCAAAACAATCAGAGAAGAAACACTCTCAAAATTCAAATAATTAACATGTTCCGAAGGGACAGGAAAGGAGAAGCTATGAAAAAGAGAGGTTTAGTAATTGTACTCGCAACAATGATGATGATGACAACTGGAGGCGTCGCTTTTGCAGATGAAGCAGAAGAACAGGTGACAATTAAACTTGGGATCACGCACAGCACCAGCGCCGAAGAGAGTGATGAGGTGATGTACGCCGAAGCATTTAAAGAATATGTAGAGGCGAACAGCGATTCCATTACAGTGGAGATATATCCCGGAAGTTCTCTGGGCAGCCAATCAGACACTGTAGGAGCTGTTGCGGCAGGCACTGTTCAGATGACGGTTCAGAATTCATCTCAGCTAAATAACTACGACATAAATACAATGGTTTTCGCTATGCCGGGTGCGTTTAATGACATTGCTGAAACGAACGCGCTGCTGGACACAGAGTGGGCGCAAAGCGTTTTTGAAGCAAGCCGTGAAATTACCGGGATCCGTGTACTCGGAAATTCCTGTACAGGCATGCGCAGCTTCACATGCAAGGGAAAAGAAATCCGCTCCGTAGAAGATGCAAAGGGCTTGACATTCCGTGTCCCGGACAGCCCAATTTACATTGAAATGGTAAATGCAATCAGTGCGAACCCGGTTCCGATGCAATCATCTGAAATGTACGTTGCGATGCAGAACGGTGTTGTAGACGGGCAGGAGAATCCGATTCAGAACGTTGTGATTGATAAGACGTATGAGGTACAGGACTGGTATGTCCTTGATAACCATACGCCGACCGTTATGAGTTACATGATCAATGATAAATTCTACAACAGCCTGTCTGATTCTCAGAGGGAAGTGATCGACGCAGCTCATGAAGACGCGATCCAAAAAGCCAGAGAAGTTACTTTGTCATTGGAGGAACAGGGTATTGCCACACTGGAAGAAAATGGTATGACTGTTTATACCCCGACGGAAGAAGAGCTTCAGGGATGGCATGACGCTTACGGACCAGCCTGCGAAAAATATATGAGGGAGCAGGTTGGCGATGAGCTGGTGGATGAACTCCTTGCACAGCTTGAAGAGATCCGCGGATAAAGCCGGATCTCCGGCCAATCGGCGCAGAAGGCGTTATTGTCATATTCTTTTAAGCAATTAATGGAGAAAAATATGAAAAAGCTATATTATGTAATGAATAAGATCTCCAATGCAATCTGCCGGGTGCTTTGTATTCTGATCGTAGGGATTGTCATTATTAATGCCGGGACGGTGTTTTTGCAGGTTCTGAACCGATATATCATCGTTAAGATATCTGACTTTTCTTTTCCATGGACAGAAGAGCTTGCCCGTTATTCTATGATCTGGCTGTGTTATCTGGCATTGCCGATTGTTTACAGAGAAGGGTCGATGGCTCAGTTAGACTTGATTTTTGATCGCGTGGGAAAGAAAGGGAAGATGGCATTATACATAATTACCCGTATTCTCTGCCTTGTGTTTATTGTTATTGCCGTTTATTATGGTTTTTATATCGTTCAGACCCGGATGATGTATAAATCCTCTATCCTTCGGGCGCCCGGATATGCACTGTATTCCGCTCCGATTGTCGGATGCGTCATAATGGCATATGAGATCATTACAGAAATGATCGGCGTCTTTTCAGGAGTGCTTGAACCGTTCTATGCTGGCGAAAAAAGACAGTATCCGGAATCTGAGAAAGGAGATAAAAGCTTATGATGGTATTTCTGATCGTCCTCTTTCTGATTATTATGCTGATTGGCACGCCGGTTGGTTTTGCCATGGGCGCTTTGACGAACATTTCCTTCGGTATCCTAGGCGGGGATCAGTCAATGATATCCCAGAAGTTGTTTTCCGGTAT
>CAZNXL010000114.1:0-6438 GCA_964577075.1 uncultured Dorea sp.
AGGATTAAGTACCTCTTACGAATGCTGCGGATGCATTTAAAACACATGAACTTTTAGACCGGATATTAAGAGCCGCTGGGCTTCCGAGCATGGAGGAGAAGAGATGAAAATTGCGGGGCATACGATGGGGACACCGGAATATACGGTATGCGAAGCGATCCGGCTTTTCCATGAGATCGGCGCAGACGGGGCGGAGATTGTAGTACAGGACGGATACGTTTCCGGTATCCCCTGTAATTGTGATGAAACAACTTTGAAGGAAATAAAGGAATGTGCGCAGGAAAATAATATTGAGATTTCCTGCCTGACGCCGTACAATTCCTATTTTAATTCTATAGATGAAGAGCTTCGCCAGAAAGAGATTGAAGGGATCTGCAGGGTAATTGATTACTGTGAATATCTGGGCGCCCATTTCATCCGTATCTATGGAGGCAACCTTGAGACAGGAGATACAGAAAATCTGGAAGAGAGAAGAAATAATCTGATCCGGTCCATGCGTTACCTTGGCGATCTGGCGTTAAAGAAGAAAGTGACGCTGGTCGTTGAAAATCATTTTAATACGATGTCAGTATCTGCGAAGGACAGCGCAGCACTGATCAGGGATATTGACCATCCTGCTGTGAGGATCCTTTATGATCAGGCAAACCTGACATTCACAGAAAACGAAGGCTATAAGGAAGCGATTTCGCTTCAACAGCAATACGTATCCTATATGCATGTGAAAGATCTGGTGTTTATCGAGGGGAAATCCTTCGTCTCAGGGGAGGTTTCCCATCCGAAGGAATCAGACCGGAACGTGATTACAAAAATTGTTGGAGAAGGGGTCGTTGAGTGGCCCGAGATCCTGAAAATGGTGAAAGCGCAGGGATATGACGGATGGCTTTCGCTGGAATATGAGAGAAGATGGCACCCGGATGATATCCCGGACGCGTCGGTCGGTATGAAGAAGAGTATCGAATATCTGAGATCGATCTTGCCATAAAAAGAACTGAAAATATCAGAGACAGGAGATGGATACAATGAAAATTGCTTTATTGGGCGTAAGCCACTGGCATTTGCCTCTTTATCTTCCGGGATTACCGGAAAATTCCGTGGTGGGGATCAGCGATGACGACCTGAAGATCGCGGCTGGGTTTGCGAAGGACTACGGATGTCCGGTCTATCAGGATTATAAACAGATGATTATGGAGACAAAGCCGGATTTTGTATTTGCATTTGCTCCGCACTACCGTATGAAGGCGGTTGCCGAGTACCTGTTGAATCAGGGAATTGCTTTTTCCATGGAAAAACCCGCAGGCTTGAATGCAGATGAGGTGGAAGAACTTTATGAGCTGTGTGAACAGAAAAAGGGTTTCTGTTCGATTCCGTTTGTGTGGAGATACAGCGATACGGTAAATGATCTGAAAAACAAATATCTGAAGACGCCGATTACTCATATGTCATACCGCTTTATTGCAGGACCGCCTTCCAGATACCTGAAGACCTCGAAATGGATGCTTTCCAGAAAAACTGCGGGCGGAGGGTGCATGACAAATCTGGGAGTGCATTTCATCGACATGGCGATGTACTTGACGGACTGCACCACAGCAGAGGTACTGGCATCCAGCTACAAATACACCTCGGAATATGACATTGAAACGTATGCCACTTCTCTTCTGGAAATTCCATGCGGGGCTTCCCTGCTTCTTGAGAGCGGTTATGCCTATCCGATGTCCGGGGAACTAAAGCGCGAGAACCGGTGGACGATTGTGACAGAAAACGGATATTATATTCTTGCGGAGAACCGGCTGGAGTTGAGGGAGTACGGCAGAGAGCCGTTGATGGTTCCGCTGAATACAGACAGTGATGTTTATTATGCGGAATATACAAGGACTACACTGAACGATCGTATGACAGGAACATACCCGAGAGCGTCATTAAAGGAAATGCTGGACACGGCGAGGGTCCTTGATGCAATGAATGCAAAAAGCATTCGATAGAAAAGTATGGGAAGGAGGAGTCAGAAAATGAAATTGGGTGGATTTGGACGGATTGAAGATTATGAGAAGATTCAGGCGGCAGGCTTTGATTTCGCGGAGCTTGATGTGCCGGAAATTGAAGCGCTGCCTGAAGAAAAGTTTCAGACCCTGTGCGATAAGATCCGGAAAACGGGATTTCCCGTATTGACCGGGGCGAGGGCGCTTCCGATTGCCGCTCCTTGGTTCTTTACGGATAAATTTTCCATGGATGCATATAAAGCTTATCTGGAAAATGCATGCCGCAGGGCAAGTATTATCGGCATGAAGTGCATCATTATAGGGAACGGGAAAGCGCGTCTTCTTCTGGAAGAAACCAGTATCAGTAAAGAAAACCGCTTCATCGGATTTATGCGTATGTTTGCCGGGATTGCGGCAGAAAATCATCTGGAGGTGATTCTGGAGCCCCTTGGTCCGAAGTATTCCAATTATATTAATACGTTGCCTGAGGCAGTGCGTGTGATCCAGAAGATCAGTATGCCAAACGTATTTACTATGGCAGATCTGCGTCACATGGTATGGGCGAAAGAGTCATTGGAAGACATCGTTACTTATGCTGATTATATTCATCATATTCATGTGGATTATCCGCTGACATGGCCGGAACGTCCGTTCCCGACCGTAGAAGATGACTATGATTATGCGGATTTTTTGAATGCCATCAGGCAATCAGGCTATCAGGGAACAATAACCATAGAAGCGGATGCTCCAAAAGATTGGAATGCAGCACATGATAGAGCAATGGAAGTATTAAAAGCTGTTTTTATAGTAAGGGCATAAATAATGTCGGTTCCTAATAATAAATAGTTTTATACCACAGTGCAGGATGTCCTGGATTTTAAATAATATAATTCTTGACTTTTTGAGTTCTCGGTTTTAACATTTAATGCATGTTATGGAGGTATATAAAATGGCTGACGTTACGATTTATGACGTTGCGAAGGCAGCGGGAGTATCGGTGGCGACTGTTTCCAGAATCATGAAAACTCCGGAGGTGGTAAAGCCTACAACCAGAGAGCGTGTTATGAAGGTTATTGAAGAGATGAACTATCAGCCAAACGCACTGGCGCGGCAGCTTCGTACGCAGCAGACGAACATGATCATTGTAATCGTGCCGGATATTAAGAATTCTTTTTATCACGATATTATCCGGGGAATAGAAGCCGAGGCGGAAGCTAATGGCTATCAGGTATTGATTGCAGATCTGAAAGGGCAGCCTTCTTTGGAAAAGTATTATGTGGAAGCGATCCAACGGCATCAGGTAGATGGGATCATTTCGCTATCGGCAAAAATGGCGGAGAAGCTGTTGGAGGTCGTTGCCGCGGACTATCCTGTTGTCATGGTGGTGCAGGGAATCGAAAAAGAAAACATTCCGAACATCACCATCGACAATGCGACAGCAGCCAGGAAGATGATGAGCCATTTGATTGGCATCGGGTACAGGGAAATTGCGCATATCACAAGCTCAGAAGCGTTGCCTCTTTATGAGGAACGTCTCAGGGGATATGTAGCTGCATTGGAAGAAAACGGGATCCCTGTAGATGAGGAGCTGATCCGAAAGGGAGAGGCATCCGTTAGAGGCGGATATGAGCAGATGGAGTTCCTGCTCCGGAAGGGGAAGAAAATTTCCGCTGTGTTTGCAGCAGGTGATACGATGGCGATCGGTGCGATCAAAGCATTGAAGGACAATGGCTTATCTGTTCCGGAGGATTGCGCTGTCACGGGCTTTGATGATATCGATATAGCCTCTTTTTTTGAGCCTGCGCTGACTACGGTCAGGCAGCCGAAACACCAGATGGGAGAGGTGGCGTTCCGGAAGTTGCTTGCTAAGATAAAAAAGGAATCTATAGAAGACATATGTACCGTTTTGCCGTACGAGATCGTGATCCGCGATAGCTGCGGGTATTTCAAACGTTTGCAATAGTTGAATGGAAAGATGCCGGGGTTCAAAGATACCGGACGGGTTGTCCCATACTTTTTGCTCCTGCGCTCCTGACCATCATGAAAAATAGCGAAGGAGAAAGAGATTATCATGAAAAAATTATTTGGAACAGTTGTACCTATCGTTACACCATTGACAGAAGATGATAAAATTGATGTCGGGTCTTTGAAAAAACTGACCGACCACTGCATTGACGGAGGACTGCAGTGTCTCTATCCCTGCGGAACGACCGGAGAGATGATGTACCTGACGGTGGAAGAGAGAAAGCTTGCAGCCGAGACAGTCGTAAAGCATGCGGCTGGCCGCGTTCCCGTATTCGTACATGTAGGGGCATGGAATCTGGCAGATACGCTGGAGCTTGCAAAACATGCTGTAGAGATCGGCGCTGACGGCGTGGGTATTGTTACCCCCGCATTTTATCAGATCAGTGACAAAGGCATCGCGGAGTATTATACGACGATCGCGAAAGCGCTTCCGGAGGATTTCCCGGTTTACCTTTATGGTATTCCGCAGAACGCCGTGAACGACCTTTCTGTTGCGGTCTGCGAGACCGTTGCGGAGGAGTGCCCGAATGTAGTCGGCGCGAAATACAGCTTCCCTGATATGACAAGGCTCCAGCAGCTTATGACTGTAAAGAACGGTAAGTTCAGCGTACTGGTTGGCCCGGATCATCTGTTTGAAGCAGTTGTGGCAGTAGGCGGAGACGGCGTGGTTTCCGGCAACGCGATGTGTATTCCGGAGCATTACGCGGCAGTCTGGGATGCGCTTCAGAAGGAAGATATGAAGCTTGCAACGAAGCTTCAGCGCCGTACAAACATTCTGAATGCAACGATGTGTGCGATTAATAATATTGCGGCATACAAAGTGATCCTGAAAGCAGAAGGCGTGATCGCGACGACAAAGATGAGACGCCCGATGGAGAATCTTACGCCCGAGCAGGAGGAGCAGCTTCTGAAAACAATGAAAGAGCTGAAATACCGGGTGGTTCCGCAGATGTAATTGAAGAAAGCAAATTGAAAGAGTATCACCAGACCGGGCAGGGCAGGGCAGGGCTTTTGGTGCTACTCTTTTTTGTACATTTTTCTATGGAATGAGCCTGTTTCAACTGATGAAACAGGACTGACTCCGGAGCGGGTCATTTCAGTTTATATTTCTTTGCTGCACCTCTTCCGATAATATCAACCAGCCCGTTTTCATGCATTTGACGGGAAAGCAGATTGAGATTTATATTCAATGCGTTCGCTTTCATATTGCATATACAGCAGCTCCGTTTTTTCTGATTATAATTATACTCATATTTTCACTTTTTTCATTTTGGAGAATGAATTTTCACTCCTGTCCGGATGGCTATAGATAAATTACAAAGGATTTGTTTTTGGGGACAGCGCATTTTTCAGATATTCCACAAAGCGCTTGGACGCACCGACCGGCGGCCGGTTGATCAGCCGTGTCACATAAATGTTCCGGACAAAGGTATCATTCGGCTCTGGCAGTGGAACTGCCTGCAGATCATAGTTTTTCAGCATGGCGACGTTTGGAACAAAGCCGTATCCAAACCCGTGCGAGACAAGGGCGGCGATTCCCTCCTCGTCAGGAGCGCGGTAACGGTATGCAGGCTGTATTCCCTGCCGGATCAGCATGGTATGGATCTCATGGTGGGCCGACGCACGCTGCTGGAATCCGATCAGATCTTGAACCAGGATCTCGTCCCAAGTCTGTGGAACGGGTGCGCCCGGCGGGCAGAGAAGCAACAGCGGCTCTGAGATAAAAAGCGTTTGATACAGGTCTGGATCCTCGGATTGAGAACAGATCAGAAAATCAAAATAGCCGTTCTTCAGCATCGGGATCAGAAAGTTTGTGTTGTCTATCGTGAAATCGATTTTCAGCCCGTTGTTTTTCGGGATGGACATAAATTCGCGCATGATGCCGGGAAGGTAATCGTAGAGTACTGGGGCGATACAGCCGATCCGGATCTGTGTTTCACGCTCAGCGGACAGGGACTGCATATGCAATTGTGTTTCCTGAACCTCCCTCAGGATCTTTCTCGCATGGACAAGAAGCTGCTGCCCGTCAGAGGTCAGCAGTAATTTATGTCCGACACGGTTAAACAACAGCAGGTTTAGTTCTGTCTCCAGTTTTGAGATCGCGATGCTGAGACTTGGCTGCGAAATATGGAGCGCAGCCGCGGCGTGTCCCATGTTGGCAGTTTCTGCCAGTTTTTCAAAATAAGAAAGCTGGGCTAATGTCATAAGAATGCTTCCCCCTTCTTTAATAGATTTTGACTAAGAAAACGTAAATTTAATATATTGGATTTATTATAAAGGACGAGACTATAATAAAGCAAGAGATAAGTTTTAAGAGTTTGACAGTCAAAATGCTTAAAAGGGTAATCGCTAATGGTAAGGCAAAAAACTAGGAGGGAAAAGAATGAAAGGTATATGGAAAACAATTGATACTGTGATCGCCTGGATCGAGGATCTG
>CAZNXL010000115.1:0-6413 GCA_964577075.1 uncultured Dorea sp.
CGCTCTCCAGCAGCTTTGCTTCTGCTATTGCAAATTTAGCATAGCGCTCCGCCACTGTGTTGTCCGTGGAGTCTGCCTCCTGGTACGCCTTGTAGAAATCTCCTAATGTTGCATTATAAATCTCTGTGGAGACGGTATATTGATCCTTCTCCTCTCCTCCGCTCTCGGATGTTGAGCCAGTATCACCGGCGCCGCCTTTGCTGCCGCATGCCGCAAGGCCAAACGCCATCACACCTGCAAGCATCAGAGCTAGAATTCTCCTCTTTTTCATGTTACTTTGTTACTCTCCTTTCATTTTTTTCATTTAAATTCCCCATTACTTAAACTTAATTTCTACTTAAATTTCAATAATCAGTTCAATAAAACTCAGACAACCAACTCGCAGATACCGGTCAGCGTTCGCAGCACTCCGATATCAAATAATGACGGCGCAGTCAACACTACACCGCCATTGTGTATCTTACGTCTTGAACTATTTACTTCTTCTATATATGAGTATCGTCTAATAATTAACATTTATTATACACTTTTTAGTTCAGGATTTCAACAGGTCAAAGATAAATTTTGAATTTCCGACTTGACAATGATATAAAAATGATTAGACATTATACAAAATACATAAATTTTTACATTGTTTTTTTTCAGGATAATTTTTAATGATTTTTCTTAAAATATACCTTCCTCTCTTTATCATTTAACCCCTTCTTTCCTTTTGGTACACCACTTTTGTTACGCTCTCTTTTTAAAAACGTTACGTCACTTATTTCATCTCTTCCCTTACTTCCCTGAAGCACTTCACGATGAAATCTATGTCCTCTTTTGTATGGCTCGCGCATACCTGTGTACGGATTCTTGCTTTCCCTTTCGGCACTACCGGATAGGAGAACGCTACCACATATACTCCCTTATCCATCATACGTTTTGCGAATTCCGCCGCTGTCCTCTCGTCGTAGAGCATAACCGGTACGCATGGATGCGTTCCCGGAATAATATCAAAGCCATTATCTACCAATTCTTTGCGGTAGTAGGCTGTTACTTCCTCTAAATGGTCGCGAAGCTCCGTGCTTTCATCTAACATATCGAGGAGTTCTATACTTGCTCCGGCAATTGCCGGTGCGAGAGAGTTAGAGAACAGGTACGGGCGGCTTCTCTGGCGAAGAAGATCTATAATCTCTTTGCGTCCTGATGTAAATCCGCCTGATGCTCCTCCCAGAGCTTTTCCTAATGTACTTGTAATAATATCAACACGCCCTTGAACGCCGCAGTGTTCTGCTGTCCCGCGTCCTGTCTTTCCGACAAAACCTGTCGCATGACTGTCGTCTACCATAACAAGCGCATGGTACTTGTCTGCCAGATCGCATACTCCCCTGAGATTGCAGATGATCCCGTCCATAGAGAATACTCCGTCAGTTGCGATCAGTTTGATCCTTGCTCCGGCTTCATCTGCTTCTTTTAATTTTGCCTCGAGGTCTTCCATATTGTTATTTTTATAACGGAAGCGTTTTGCTTTGCAAAGACGTACGCCATCGATAATAGAAGCGTGATTCAATTCATCACTGATAACTGCGTCCTCCGCTGTAAGGATCGTCTCAAATAATCCGCCGTTTGCGTCAAAACAGGAAGAATAAAGGATCGTATCGTCCGTTCCAAGGAATTTTGAAATCTTCTTCTCCAGTTTCTTGTGAATATCCTGCGTTCCACAGATAAAGCGAACAGATGCTACTCCGTAACCCTTCTCATCATATGTCTTCCTGGCCGCATCAATAAGACGCTGATCATTACCCAGTCCCAAATAGTTATTTGCACACATACACAGAAGCTCCCTTCCATCCTCCAGGGTAACTTTTGATCCCTGGGGGGAAACGAAAGGTACTTCTCCTTTAAAAAGACCCGCCTCTTTGATTCCTTCTACTTCTTTTGTATAAATGCTTAAAATATCATCTTTACGTGCCATCGCCGCCATCTCCTTCTAAACTTTAAATATATGAAGTATCTGCATGATTCCTGCGTCTTAATCATTGACATGCGCCCAGTCAAGAATTACTTTGCCTGACTGACCTGAAATCATTGCTTCAAATCCCTTCTCATAATCTTTGATATCAAAGTGATGTGTAATAATCCCTGAAATATCAAGACCTGCCTGGATCATTGTGGACATCATGTACCATGTATCCCACACTTTTCTTCCGTATATACCGCGCAGATTCAGGCCGTTGAAGATAACCGTCTCCAAATCTACCTTCGCATCCGTCCTCTGCAAACCCAGCATCGCAATATTACCGCCGTGCTTCATATTATGGATCATATCATGAAGAGCCACCTGTGAGCCGGACATCTCGAGACCCACATCAAAACCTTCCGTCATGCCTATCTCTTTCATGACATCCGAAAGTTTCTCCTCTTTCAGATTTATAGTTCTCGTTGCTCCAAGCTTTTTAGCCAGATCAAGGCGATACTGATTCATATCTGTTACGACTACATGTCTTGCTCCGGAAAATTCTGCGATTGCTGCCGCCATACATCCAATCGGTCCTGCGCCCGCAATCAGAACATCTTCTCCCAGCATCTTGTAAGAAAGCGCTGTATGTGTGGCATTTCCAAATGGATCAAAAATTGCATATATTTCTTCCGGAATCGCCGGATTGCACGGCCATACGTTAGAAGCCGGAATAACCAGATATTCTGCAAATGCACCATTTCTGTTAACTCCAACACCTTTTGCATCTTTACAGTTTTCCTTGTGACCTTCCAGACAGTTTCTGCATTTTCCACAAGTAATATGCCCTTCTCCCGATACCAGATCACCAATCTTAAATCCCTGCACTCCTTCTCCAGTCTCAATTACTTCACCGACATATTCATGCCCTGCAGTAAGTCCTGTCGGGATCGTGTGCTGAGCCCAATCGTTCCACTGATAAATATGTACGTCTGTTCCGCAGATAGCCGTTTTGTGAATCTTGATCTTTACATCATTCGGACCAACTTCCGGAATCGGAACTCTTTTCATCCACAATCCTTCTTCTGGTTTTTCTTTCACAAGCGCCCACATCATACCGTCAATTTTCTCACTCATGACATCCTTCCCTCCCAATCTCCATCCTCTCCCCAGGCGAGATTTTTTTACTGTTGCAATTATATCATTCCTCCAAAATATACACAATGCATTTCAAAATAATTTTTTGTTTCATTTCCTTTAATCTGTCATTCTTTTCACATTTGAATTGTGATTTTAAGAAAATAATCACAACTTTTATATTTACAAAATGCCTGCTTTATTTATAATCTTACCCGCTGTTCGATCTATTTAAGAGAAGAGATATCAAACTATCGGGGAGCAAAAAAAGAGATACAAGGTTTATCACTCATATCTCTTTCCCGACTTACCACTCAAATTTCTTTGCAAAGTAAGCGTCCAGTTCATCAATCTTAATTCTTTCCTGCTCCATTGTATCACGGTCACGTACTGTAACTGCTCCGTCTTCCTCGGAATCAAAGTCATATGTTACGCAGAACGGTGTTCCGATCTCGTCCTGACGACGGTATCTCTTGCCAATATTCCCGCGGTCGTCAAATTCGCAGTTATACTTCTTAGAGAGCTGTGCATATACCTTCTCAGTTCCTTCATTCAACTTCCTGGAGAGCGGAAGGACGCCAATCTTGACCGGCGCTAATGCCGGATGGAGATGAAGAACTGTCCTCATATCCCCGCCCTCTAATTCCTCTTCGTCATATGCATTACACAAGAACGCAAGTACCATACGATCCGCGCCAAGAGACGGCTCAATAACGTACGGAACATATTTTATCTTCTTCTCATCATCAAAATAGCTGAGATCCTGCCTGGAGGTATTAATGTGCTGTGTCAGGTCAAAATCTGTTCTGTCAGCGATCCCCCAAAGCTCGCCCCATCCGAATGGGAACAGAAATTCAATATCTGTAGTTGCCTTGCTGTAATGGCTCAATTCTTCCGGCGAGTGATCACGGTAACGCACGTCATCCCCGTTGAGTCCAAGCTTAGCCAGCCAGTCGATACAGAACTGCTTCCAATATGCGAACCACTCAAGGTCTGTATCTGGCTCACAGAAGAACTCTAATTCCATCTGTTCAAACTCTCTTGTGCGGAAAGTGAAGTTGCCAGGTGTGATCTCATTACGGAAGGATTTGCCGATCTGACAGATGCCGAACGGAATCTTCTTTCTGGATGTACGCTGTACATTCTTAAAATTTACGAAGATACCCTGCGCCGTCTCAGGTCTTAAATATACTGTATTCTTTGCGTCCTCAGTTACTCCCTGAAATGTCTTAAACATCAGGTTAAACTCGCGTATCTCTGTAAAATTATGTTTCCCGCAGGTCGGACATGGAATCTTATGCTCTTCAATATAGCTTTCCATCTTCTCATGGCTCCATCCGTCAATGCTGTCTCCGACATCGAGTCCATTCTTCTTTGCGTAATCCTCGATGATCTTATCCGCACGGAAACGCTCATGACACTCTTTACAATCCATAAGAGGATCACTAAACCCACCGAGATGTCCGCTTGCCACCCATGTCTGAGGATTCATCAGGATCGCACAGTCAACGCCTACGTTATATGGCGACTCCTGAACAAACTTCTGCCACCATGCTCTTTTTACATTGTTCTTAAGCTCTACTCCAAGGTTGCCATAGTCCCATGTATTAGCAAGTCCGCCATAAATCTCAGAACCAGGATATACGAAGCCTCTTGATTTGGCCAGCGCCACAATCTTTTCCATCGTTTTTTCTGCCATAAATTAACCTCACCTTCTTTTGTTTCCTTCTTTTCATATATCCGCATCTTGCAGATAATCGCTATCTATTATAACGTTAAGCCTTTTTCATTGCAAGTATTTATTGTGCAATTGTTTCCAGTATTTCCAGTGATCTGAAGCGTTTTCCAACATATTCCTCCAGATATGCGCCAACGATAATCCCCAGTTCATCCAGGACCTCTTCCTTCAAAACAAACGTATACAGTTTTTCTATCGGAGAAGAGATAATATACTGCATCGCATACAAGGTGGAAGTAAGAAGTCTCCTTCCATCGGAAATGTTACGGATACATTTACCGCAGACAAGTCCTCCTCTTTTAATACTGAATTTCATTTCTCCTTCTCTCTCCCCGCAGCAGATACACTCGAACATCTGCGGTCCTTCCCCGTTGATGCTGACTGCCTTAAGCTCATATGTGTAACGGATCAGGCGGTTGGGAATATGAGGATTCGCAAGGGCGCGCAGCGTCTGATAAAGGAGCTTTAAAAGCATGGTCTCATCATTGGCCTCCCGCGCGTAATAATTAGCAAATTCCAAAAAATAAAAACCATAATATGCCCCTTCAACATCCATTCGAAGCGTCTCGAAATAATTGGAAACAGAGGCCGACATCAAAGTATAAGATGTCCGCCCCTCATAAAGCGTAAATGCTCCAAACGTAAATGGACTTGTCACACCTACAAGTGCGCTGTTGGGCTTTCTTGCGCCTCTGGCAAATGCAGAAATCTTCCCGCGTTCTTTTGTCAGAAGCACTACCCGCCTGTCATACTCACCGATCGGTGCAGATGCTATCACCATAGCTGTCACTGTAATCTGATTCACCGCTTGTATCTCCTTCATGGCGCCCGATCACCTGCTTACAGATCTCCATTCCTCTGTAATTCAGATAATCTGTGATTTTCCCCGTCTCTGTAAAACGGTTCCAGTACTGTTCTTCCATGTCATCACCTCATCCTCTGTTATTAGGATTAGGTTCTCCCGCAGAAGGCATATTCTATTCATCTTCGCGATATCCAAAATTTTTCATCAGATACTCACTGTCACGCCAATCTTTCTTCACTTTCACCCAAAGCTTCAGATTTACCTGGCATTCCAGCATTTTTTCGATTTCAAAGCGCGCGGCGCTGCCGATTTTTTTCAACATATTTCCTTGTTTACCAATAATTATCCCCTTGTGGGAATCTCTCTCGCAGATGATCGTCGCATCGATATGCATGATCTTTCCTTTTTTCTTCATACTGTCAATTGCAACCGCAATTCCGTGGGGAATCTCTTCATTAAGAGAATGCAATGCCTTCTCCCGGATCAGCTCTGCCACGATCTGCCTCTGTGGCTGGTCCGTGATCATATCTTCATCATAAAACTGCGGTCCATAAGGCAGATATTTCATCACGACACGCAGAAGTTCTTCTGTATTATTCCCATTTCTTGCAGATACCGGAACGATCTCCGCAAAATCATAGATATCCTTATACGCCGCGATCGACGCAAGTATCTCTTCCTTTTTCACACTGTCAATCTTATTGATTACAAGAATGACCGGAGTCTTCACTTTTTTAAGCCGGGATGTAATATGCTGCTCCCCTGCCCCGATAAACGTCGTCGGCTCCACAAGCCAG
>CAZNXL010000116.1:0-6412 GCA_964577075.1 uncultured Dorea sp.
ACGTGGCGGAATTTCAATAAAAATACTTGTCAATCCCACCTGCTTGTGTTAGAATAACAATGGCTTATCCGCAGGAGGTGGAAGATTATGGAGATTTTGAAAACGGTATTAATGATCATATTTGCAATAGACTGTATCGCGCTTACGGCTATCGTGCTGATGCAGGAAGGGAAATCAGCAGGACTTGGTTCTATCAGTGGTATGGCGGATACTTACTGGGGGCAGAACAAGGGTCGTTCCATGGAAGGCGCGCTGGTTAAGTCTACAAAGTTCCTTGCAATCCTGTTTATTGTACTGGCAGCAGTGTTGAATTTAAAAGTATTTGCTTAAGTTAGAGTATCTTTATAGGCATGTTGGGACACTCCTGTAATGGGGAGTGTCCTTTTTTTCAACATCAACATTATAATGCCTGTGAAAGGAGTACAGAGAGTGGACAAGACATTTGAGAAGAGAAAAAAAGTGATCTATGACCTGATCTGTGATGATCTGTACACGCCGATGAAGTTTAAAGAGCTTGCCATGCTTTTGCAGGTTCCGAAAGAGCAGAGGGGCGCGCTGCGGCAGGCGCTTGAGGCGCTGGAGGCGGAGGGAAAGATCCATATTTCCAGGCGCGGCAAATACTGCAGGGGCGAAGAAAAGAGACTTGTCGGAGTATTTCGCGCCAATGCAAGAGGCTTCGGGTTTGTAGAGATTGAAGGCGAGGACTCAGATATATTTATTGGAGAAGAGAATACGAGCGGGGCATTTGACAAAGATACGGTAGAGATCGTTATTACGAAGGAAAGCGAAAAAAGACGTCGCGAGGGAAAGATCATTAAGGTGATCGCCCGCGGCCTTACAAAGATCGTAGGGCTTTATGAGCAGAAAGAGGGTAAAAACTATGGCTTTGTAATTCCGGATGATCCAAGGATCTTAAAGGATATCTTCATTCCCGCCGGGAAGTCTAAAGGGGCTGTGTCCGGACACAAAGTAGCGGCAGAGCTTACCTCTTACGGCGGAGAAGGCAAAAAGCCGGAGGGGCGGATCGTAACGATCATTGGTCATGTCAATGATCCCGGCGTTGATATTATGTCGATCGTGGAAGGATATGATCTCCCGGTTGAGTTTCCGGAAAAGGTTTTAAATCAGGCGGAGCGCGTCTCCAGGCCGGTGAGCGGAGCTGACATGGCCGGACGTATGGATCTGAGAGACTGGCGGATGGTGACCATTGACGGCGAGGACGCAAAGGACTTAGATGATGCGGTATCCGTTAAGCGTGACGGTGAAAACTATGTTCTGGGCGTTCATATTGCGGATGTGACGAACTATGTGCAGGAAAACAGTGCGCTTGACAGGGAGGCGTTAGAGCGGGGAACCAGCGTCTATCTGGCAGACCGGGTGATCCCCATGCTTCCGCATACGCTCTCAAACGGGATCTGTTCGTTAAATGCCGGAGAAGATCGTCTGGCGCTTAGCTGCATCATGACTGTGGATCCGAAAGGGAATGTTATGGATCACGAGATTGCGGAGACTGTGATCCATGTGGATCAGCGGATGACTTATACAAGTGTAAAAAGGATTCTGGATGACAGAGACGAAGAGGAGAGAGAAAGATATAGGGAGCTGCTCCCGATGCTTGAACTGATGAAGGAGCTTTCCTGCATTTTACGCGGCAGAAGGAAGAAGAGAGGCTCTATCGACTTTGATCTTCCTGAGACAAAGATGGTTTTGGATGAGAGCGGTACGCCGATCGATATTGAGCCTTATGAGAGAAACATTGCGACAAAGATCATTGAAGACTTCATGCTCCTTGCGAATGAGACCGTGGCGGAGGATTACTGCTGGCAGGAGCTTCCTTTTGTGTACCGTACCCATGAGGCGCCGGACGCAGAAAAGATAAGGGCATTGGCAACATTTATCAATAATTTCGGATATTCCATGCATATCGGACCGAATGAGATACGCCCGAAGGAGATACAAAAGCTGCTTGCAAGAGCAGACGGCACGCCAGAGGAGGCGCTGATCGGAAGACTGGCGCTGCGCGCGATGAAGCAGGCGAGATATACACCGGAAAATACGGGACATTTCGGATTGGCTGCCGCATATTATACACATTTCACATCACCGATCCGAAGATATCCGGATCTTCAGATCCACAGGATCATCAAAGATAATCTTCGAGGAAGGATGAATGAAGCGAAGATAGAGCACTATCAGACTATACTGCCTGACGTGACAAAGCATGCCAGCGAGACAGAACGCCGTGCGGATGAGGCGGAGCGCGAGACGCTCAAGCTTAAGAAAGGCGAGTACATGCAGAAGCGCGTTGGCGAGGTGTTTGAAGGGGTGATCTGTGGCATGACAAAGTGGGGAATGTATGTAGAACTTCCGAATACGGTCGAAGGGCTTGTACATGTGACAAATATGTGCGATGATCACTATGATTACTATGAAGACCGTTATGAGATGGCGGGAGAGCACACCGGAAAAACCTATAAACTGGGGCAGAAGGTCTGTGTGCGCGTCATTGATACGGACAGACTGATGAGGACGATCGATTTTGAAATCGCGGCAGAAGGAGAGAGAGAAGATGGCGAAGACGAATGGCAGAATGATAGCCAATAATAAGAAGGCTTATCATGACTATTTTATATTGGATACGTATGAAGCCGGGATCGCGCTTCACGGCACCGAAGTAAAGTCCCTTCGCATGGGCAAATGCAGCATTAAAGAAGCATTTATTCGTATTGAAAATGGAGAGATGATCATCTACGGTATGCATATCAGTCCATATGAAAAGGGGAATATTTTCAATAAGGATCCGCTGAGAGCAAGGAAGCTTCTCCTTCACAAGGCAGAAATTAACAAGATGCTTGGAAAGACAAAAGAAAAAGGTATTGCGATTGTGCCGCTCAAGGTGTATTTTAAGGGAAGCCTTGTAAAAGTGGAGGTCGGTCTTGCGAAAGGCAAGAAGTTGTATGACAAGAGGCAGGATATTGCGAAGAAAGACCAGAAGAGGGAAGCACAGCGTGAATTCAAGGTGAGAAATTTCGGATAGGAGGGCTTATGGTACCAACAAAAAAACAGGATCTCAGAAAGCTTGTGACAGAGACGACCGTGGAGGTCTATGAGGGGCTGACGCCGCAGCTTGTGAAGCTGATCAATGAGACCAAAAGCGATGATTCTCTTACGGAAGCACAGAAGCAGGATGAGATTACTTTACATATGATGGGATATATCAAATCCTGTACGAACGAGATCATGATAGAAGTACTGGCGGAAATTCTTGGTCTTGAGAGCTAACAGAGGAAAGAACAATCTCCCCGGGAGAGTCGTGACAGGCTCTCCCGGGGAGATAATGGAAAGAATGGTAATTGCCGTTTACCGTTTACCTACTCAATGGTAATAAGCTTTGGCTCATCGATCGCTTTTGTCGCTTCTTTCGGAACCTGAAGTGCGAGAACGCCGTCCTTAAACGCTGCTTTAATATCTTCCTGGGTTACATTCTCTCCCACATAGAAGCTTCTGTTGCAGCTTCCGGTGTAGCGTTCTTTGCGGATGCAGTTGCCTTTAGCATCCTTTTCTTCCTTCGTCTCATCTTTCGATGCCGTGATCGTGAGATATCCGTCTTTCAGATCAGCTTTAATATCTTCCTTTGCATATCCCGGAAGCTCCATCTCAATAATATAGCTGCCGTCCTTCTCATGAACATCCGTCTTCATGATCTGTGTAGAAGCGTTCTCAAAAGGACGTGTGAAAAATGGATCTCTGAACATCTCGTCGAATAAATCATAATTTCTGTTTGCTAATAACATAAATCATTCCTCCTTAAAAAAATCTGTTTCACCAGATATATGATTCCCCGAAAGAGTCCTTCTTATCGGGAAAAGATTGATTGTTTTATTTGCTATAGTTATTATATAACACATGTTGTTAGCAATGTCAAGAGGTGAGTGCTAATTTTTAAAAAATATTTTGTCTATTGACAGTTAATTTTAGAAAATGTATATTATAGTAAAAAGCCTGCGATATACGGTACGACAATACGGCGGGGAACTCGATGTCAATATTAAAAATAACTGGTTCAACCTGAAGATATTGATTCCGATGGAAATGGAAGAAACGAGTAGGAGGAAAAAGTAAGATGGGGAAATTGTGGTGGAAAGAAAGCGTAGTGTATCAGATATATCCCAGAAGCTTCTGTGACAGCAATGGGGACGGGATCGGTGACTTGAACGGAATTACAGGAAAGCTTGATTATCTGAAAGAGCTTGGAATAGATGTCGTCTGGCTTTCGCCCGTGTATCAATCCCCCAATGATGATAATGGATATGACATCAGTGATTACAAATCGATCATGAAAGAGTTCGGCACAATGGAAGACTTTGACCGTATGCTCGAAAAAGCACATTCTCTGGGGATCAGGATTATGATGGATCTGGTAGTCAACCATACTTCTGATGAACACAGATGGTTTGTGGAAAGCAGGAGTTCTAAAGATAATCCGTATCGCGATTATTACATATGGAGAAATGGAAAAGACGGCAGAGAACCTAATAACTGGGGAGCATGTTTTGGCGGTTCTGCATGGGAATATGACGAGAAAACCGGACAATATTACCTTCATCTGTTTTCGAAGAAACAGCCGGATCTTAACTGGGAAAATGAGATAGTGAGAAAAGAAGTATTTGACATGATGGCCTGGTGGTGTGAAAAAGGAATCGACGGATTTCGCATGGATGTTATCAGCCTTATATCCAAAGCGCCAGGACTCCCTGACGGAAAGAAAGGAAAGAGCGGTTACGGGGATTTTGGCCCTTACTGTGCGAACGGTCCCCGCGTACATGAATATTTGCAGGAGATGAACCGGGAGGTTTTATCAAAATATGACCTGATTACAGTAGGGGAGTGCTCAGGAGTTACTGTGGATGAGGCAAAGAAATATGCATCTTCCTCCGGAAAGGAATTAAATATGGTCTTCCAGTTTGAGCATATGGACCTGGATGGGGGAGAAACTATGAAGTGGAATCATAAAAAGATAAAGCTTACAGAGTTAAAAGCCGTAATGAGCAAATGGCAGACAGAACTTGCCGGTAAAGCATGGAACAGTTTGTATTGGTGTAACCATGATCAGCCGAGATTCCTCTCAAGAATGGGCGATGACAGTGGTAAGTATCGAGAGGTATCAGCAAAAATGCTTGCTACATGTCTTCATATGATGCAGGGGACTCCGTATATTTATCAGGGGGAGGAATTGGGCATGACCAATTATCCGTTTTCATCTCTCGATGAGTTCCGCGATATTGAGAGCATCAATGCTTATCATGAATATACAGAAAAAGGAATCTTTACTCCGGAGGAAATGTTTGCTTATATCAGTTATAAAGGAAGAGATAATGCAAGAACTCCGATGCAGTGGAATGACAGTGATCAGGCAGGATTTACGACGGGGAAACCGTGGATACCGGTGAATCCTGACTACAAAGAAATCAACGCAAAAGAGCAGCTTGAAAGGAAGTCATCGGTATTCCACTATTATCAGAAACTCATTGAACTCCGCAAACAATACGACATCATCGTATATGGAGACTACACCCTTCTTCTGCCGGACAGCGAAGATATCTACGCATATCTTCGGACGCTTGGAACGCAGAAATTACTGGTTATCTGCAACTTTACAGAAAAAGAGCTTACCTATGAAGTTCCTGATGCATTAAAAGGAAAGGAAAACAGAATCTTGATTTCCAACTATGACCATATGACGGTAGAAGATACGGTAACACTGGCGCCATATGAAAGTGTGGCAGCAGTGTATGAGAGGATCAGCTGCTAAGTTATTGTAAAAACAGATTCTCTGGTTTACTCATTTCTCTCACATGTCCCGGTGTGGCTGCCGTTTCTCATTCTCCTACAAATAAATTCACATACTGCACACTATATGGCGGCAATTCCGCCTTGCCGTCAAGAGTGATCTTTCCGTTTGATAAGAGCTCTATCCCTTCACCCTTTAGCTCCTGATGCCATGCGGTATATGGCTCGGAAGACGCATTGACGGTAACGATTATGCGCTCCTTCTCAGAACGGCGCTCAAATATAAGCTGATGGTTCTGGATCAGAATGTTTCTATAAGAACCGTTACAAAGCGCATCGCTTCCCCGGCGGACAGAGATCAATTTTTTTATATATTCGGTCAGCTCATTTGGCATTGGTGACTCAAAACACGGCCGCAGTGCATAGTCATTGCCGGAGGCTTTCTCGCCTTCCTGCCCCCATTCACTTCCGTAATAGAGACATGGAATTCCCGGCATACCGAACATCAGGCCGTAAGCGAGAGGAATATGCGCCTTGTTTGTAAGAATGCTTGCAAGTCTTGTTACGTCATGATTATCCGCGAAGGTCATCAGATGCCTGCCGCGGTAGATACACCACGGAT
>CAZNXL010000117.1:0-6405 GCA_964577075.1 uncultured Dorea sp.
GTTGACCTGTCAACTTATCTGACAAAGAGCATTAAACTTAATATACCGATGATGAGCGCCGGTATGGATACCGTAACAGAACACCGCATGGCGATCGCTATGGCTCGCCAGGGCGGAATCGGTATTATTCATAAAAATATGTCAATCGAGGAACAGGCGGAAGAGGTAGATAAAGTGAAGCGTTCTGAGAACGGCGTTATCACGGATCCATTCTATTTGTCACCGGAACATACGCTGGAAGACGCCAATAATCTTATGGGAAAATTCAGAATATCCGGCGTACCGATCACAGCGGGAAGAAAATTAGTCGGTATCATTACCAATCGCGATCTCAAATTCGAGACAGATTTTTCAAAGAAAATAAAAGAGTGTATGACTTCTGAGGGTCTTATCACCGCAAGAGAAGGAATTACATTAGATGAGGCAAAGAATATTCTTGCAAAGGCGAGAAAGGAAAAGCTTCCGATCGTTGATGAGGACTTCAATCTGAAGGGACTTATTACGATCAAAGACATTGAAAAACAGATTAAATATCCGCTTTCTGCAAAGGATGAGCAGGGAAGGCTTCTTTGCGGCGCGGCAATCGGTATTACTTCCAATTGTATTGAAAGAGCTCAGGCTCTGGTTGATGCCAAGGTTGACGTGGTTGTTATGGATTCTGCACACGGACATTCCGCGAATGTACTTCGCACGGTTGACATGGTGAAGTCAAAATTCCCGGAGCTTCAGGTAGTCGCGGGAAATGTTGCAACAGGGGAGGCAACAGAAGCTCTTATAAAGGCAGGGGCGGATGCGGTTAAGGTCGGGATCGGACCGGGTTCTATCTGTACGACCCGCGTAGTTGCAGGTATCGGCGTGCCACAGATCACGGCAGTTATGAACTGCTATGAAGCCGCTGACAAATATGGGATTCCGATTATCGCAGATGGCGGCATTAAGTATTCAGGTGATATGACAAAGGCAATCGCAGCGGGCGCTAATGTATGCATGATGGGAAGTATGCTTGCAGGATGCGATGAAAGCCCGGGAACATTTGAATTATATCAGGGAAGAAAGTATAAAGTATATCGCGGTATGGGTTCTATCGCAGCGATGGAAAACGGAAGTAAAGACAGATATTTCCAGACGGATGCCAGGAAGCTTGTTCCGGAAGGGGTAGAAGGGCGCGTGGCTTATAAGGGAACAGTAGAGGATACGGTATTCCAGCTTGTAGGTGGCCTCCGCTCCGGTATGGGATATTGCGGAGCGCCCCGGATCGAGGATCTGAAGAGGAACGGACGTTTCGTAAAGATTTCATCCGCTTCGTTAAAAGAAAGTCATCCCCACGATATCCACATTACAAAAGAAGCGCCGAATTATAGTGTGAATGAATAATATGTTGAGTCAGGATTACAGGAGAAAGTAGTTCTGGCTCAACTTATAAAGCGATCAAAGCGAGAAAGGCGGGATAAGAGATGGTGAGTGAGTTCGGCAGTACAAAAAATGGCGAGAAGGCGATGCTTTATTCGATAGAAAACAAAAATGGGATGAAAATTGTCGTATCAGATTACGGGGCGGTACTGATAAAAGTTTTTGTACCGGACAAGGATGGACAAGTGCAGGACGTTGTGCTGGGATATGATACTATAAAAGAATATGAAAATGCAGACACGCATTTTGGAGCTATAGTCGGAAGGGTGGCAAACAGAATCGGAGGCGCTTCTTTTTCACTAAACGGAAAAGAGTATCAGCTGACTGCCAACGATAATGGCAACTCGCTCCACGGCGGAAAAGATTTCTATAATAAGAGAATGTGGAAGACAGAGAAGGAAGAAAAACAGAAGATTACTTTTTATCTGCACAGTCCCGAGGGGGATCAGGGATATCCGGGCAATCTGGACGTCTACGTTACTTATGAGCTTACAGACGACAATGAACTGAAGATTGTCTACCATGCGGTTACAGACGCGGATACTATCATTAATCTTACGAACCACAGTTATTTTAACCTGTCCGGACATGGCTCTGGAGCGGCGCTTGACCAGAAGGTCATGATCGCGGCGGATGCATATACAAGGGCAGATGCTCAATCTATCCCGACAGGTGAGATCACTTCGGTTGAGGATACGCCGATGGATTTCAGAGACTATAAAGCAATCGGGAAAGAGATTGATGAGGACTATGAGGCCCTTAATTTCGGACGGGGATATGATCATAACTGGGTGTTGAACGGCGCCGGTCTTCGCAAGGTTGCGGGAATGCATTCAGAGAAGACCGGGATCTTAATGGAAGTCTATACGGACCTTCCGGGAATACAGTTTTATACCGCAAACTTTATAGAGAACGAGCATGGAAAAGATGGCGTGATATACAAGAAACGTCACGGGGCATGTTTTGAGACGCAATATTTTCCGGATGCGATACACAAGGATCATTTTGCAGGTCCTGTGTTGAGAGCCGGAGAGTCTTATGACACAACAACAATATACAGATTCAGCGTCTTGTAGCCTTCTTACAGATATCTTCATAAAATCCTAAGTAACAGTTTATGCTTTTACTATAAATATATGTTAATATAGAATAAGCAGTTACATAATGGAGAAGATGGTTACATGAAGGATCAGAAGAGAAAAAAAAAGAAAAGTCCGGCAAGACACCATAAAAAATCAACCGGAGTACAGAAAAAGCAAAGGATCCGTCGAAGTATTCGCGGGGGCCTCGTTTTGTTGGCAGTCATGTTTCTGATATTAGGAACGGTCAGGATCATAAAGCCTTCTCTTTTTACAAAGGATTATTATGAGAAGGAGGGGGAAGAGATCGACGCTTACAAGCCTGATATCGATGTTGAGCTTCTTACTGTGAATCCTTATTCCAGGCCGGGGATCAAGACGGACAAGATTACGGGGGTTGTGATACATTATACGGCCAATCCCGGGGCGACAGCAATTGCAAACAGGAATTATTTTGAAGGGTTAAAGGATAGCCATGCGACAAAGACAAGCAGTAATTTTGTGATAGGTTTGGAGGGGGAGATCGTACAGTGCGTCCCGACGTGGGAGGTCGCGTACGCCTCTAATGGCAGGAATTCGGATACGGTATCGATCGAATGCTGCCATCCGGATGAAAGCGGGAAATTTAATCCCGAAACCTACCAGTCTATGATAGACCTTACCGCATGGCTTCTTATGAAATTTGACCTGGATGAGAAAGATGTCATCAGGCATTATGATGTAACCGGGAAGAACTGCCCCAAATATTTTGTGGAAAATGAAGAGGCGTGGGAGCAGTTTCGCAAAGATGTTAAAAGCGCTCTTGAGAAAGCGCGAAATTGATGATATACTGTACACGCAGAAAACGAGGAAAGAAGAGGAGTCCGGGGACGAGTAAGATGAATGATTTAGAAATGTACAGAGAAGAGCTTTCGCTGTGTGATGATAAGATTATCGATGCTCTTGTAGAGAGAAATCGGATCGTGGAGAAGATCATGGCATATAAGGAGGAATATGGTATGCCGATCCTCCAGCCAAAACAAGAAGAAAAGCAGCTGAAGAGGCTGGAAGAAAAGCTTCAGGATAATAAATATAAACAGGAGATCTGCAATGTATTTCACTGCGTCCAGAACAACAGCAAGAAGATCCAGGCAAGGAAGCTGTTTCATTACAATATTGTGCTGATCGGCTTCATGGGCGCCGGAAAGACAACAATTTCCGAGTATTTAAGTACTATGTTTGCCATGAGGATCGTAGAGATGGACCGGGTCATCGCAGAGCGGGAGCAGATGAGTATTCCGGATATCTTTGAAACGTACGGAGAAGAGTATTTCAGGGATCTTGAAACAGAACTCCTCATCGAGATGCAGGCTGAGCGCAACGCAGTGATCTCTTGTGGCGGCGGCGTGGTGATGAGAGAACGCAATGTCAGTGAGATGAAGAAAAACGGAAGAGTAGTTCTCCTGACTGCGAGTCCGGAAGTGATCTATGACCGCGTGAAGGATACAGATGACAGACCGGTGCTCAACGGGCGGAAGAATGTAAAAGAAATCTCAGAACTTATGGAACAGCGTCGTGAAAAATATGAGGCAGCAGCCGATGTCGTGATCGAGACAGATAATAAGAGTGTTCTTCAGATCTGTGAAGAGTTAGTGCAGCGCCTGACAGAAATGGATGAGTAGTTATGTTTGATATGTTTTTCCCGGACCGGTATGTAGCGTCTGCTTATGTTATAGAATTTGAAGAATTATACGAGGAAGGTTATCGGGGAATTATCTTTGATATAGATAATACGTTAGTTCCCCATGGAGCTCCGGCAGACAACAGGGCGATAGAGCTTTTTAAGCGCCTGAAAACGATCGGCTACCGATGCTGCCTGATCTCCAATAATCAGGAGCCGAGAGTGAAGATGTTCAATCAGGATATTCAGGTTGACTATATTTATAATGCCCATAAGCCGTCTGCGAAAAACTATAAAAAGGCGATGGAGATCATGGAAACGGATGAGGGGAACACGCTCTTCGTGGGAGACCAGCTTTTTACAGATGTATGGGGAGCGAAAAGAGCGGGGATCAAGAGTATTCTGGTAAAGCCAATCTGCCCGAGAGAGGAGATCCAGATTGTTCTCAAAAGGTATTTGGAAAAGGTTGTCCTGTATTTTTATAAGAGAAGCCTGAACCGGTAAAAAAAGGTTGAAAAAAGGCGGAAACTATTATAGAATTAAGAAAGTGAAAAGAACGTAGGAGGATTATCATGGTATCAGCAGGTGATTTTAGAAACGGACTTACCGTAGAGATTGAAGGAAATGTCTATCAGATTTTGGAGTTCCAGCATGTTAAGCCGGGGAAAGGCGCAGCATTCGTACGTACAAAGCTGAAAAACATTATCAACGGCGGCGTGGTAGAAAAAACATTCCGTCCGACTGAAAAGTTTGAGAATGCGCATATTGAAAGAAGAGAGATGCAGTATCTTTATAATGATGGTGATCTATATAATTTTATGGACAATGATACCTATGAACAGATTGCGGTGAACGCAGAGACAGTAGGGGATTCCATGAAGTTCGTAAAGGAGAATGAGAACGTTAAGCTCAGCTCTTATCAGGGCAATGTATTTGCGATCGAGCCGCCGCTTACCGTAGCGCTTGAGATCACTGAGACAGAACCGGGATTTAAGGGTGACACAGCACAGGGAGCTACAAAACCGGCAACTGTCGAGACAGGCGCTCTGGTATATGTACCGTTATTTGTAGAGCAGGGTGAGAGGATCAAGATCGATACCCGTACAGGAGAATACCTTTCAAGAGCATAAAATATTTTTCAAAAAAAGTCTTGCATTTTCTGCGAGGCTTTTTTATAATCGTCTTACCATAATATTTTATCAATTCTGAGAAGTCTCAAGGCAGAATTCCTGCCGTATTTTCAGAGAAAACCTGACATGCATCTGCCTAAGTGGTGAATTATGACATATTATCAATTTGTGCAGACAATGGAAAATAAAATAAAGGAGGCGGTTGAGGACAATATTACAGTATGTGTCTATACAGCAGAAAAGAACAATGGAACGGTCCGCAAGGGAATTATGCTGACAGAAAAGGACATTAACATTGCTCCTGCGATCTATCTCGAAGAGTATTATGAAAATTATCTGAAAGGAAGTTCCATAGAGTATATTGTCGCGGACATTCTGCGGTTATATCAGGAAGTACGTTTTCAACGTTCGTGGAGAGATGAGAAGATCAGCCATTATGATCAGATAAAGGAAAAGATCGTCTACCGGCTCATCAACCGGGAAAAGAATAAAACGTTGCTTAGAGGGATGCCGTATATTCCCTATCTTGATCTGGCAATCGTCTTTTGTGTTCTTTTAGAAATTACTGATTACGGTACGGCAGTCATGGCGATCCGCGATGAGCATCTTAAAATGTGGAAAGTGTCCAAAGATGCAGTGTATCAGGAGGCTGAAAGAAATACAAAAAGACTGCTTCCCTGCGAGTTTACGACTATGAGCGCGGTAATAGGCGAGCTTACAGGTATCGAAGAGCCGGGGAAAGGAGACGGGATGTTTGTGCTAAGCAACAAAATCCGCAGTTACGGGGCGGCGGCAGCCTTGTATCCTGAACGGCTGAAGGCGATAGGGGAGTATCTGCAGGATAATTATTTCGTCCTCCCCAGCAGTATCCATGAGATGATCATCGTAAGGGAACAGGAGGGATTCACTCTTAAAGAGCTTTCTTCAATTGTATCCGAGATCAACCGGATCCAGGTGGAGCCGGAGGAAGTATTGTCTGATCATGCATATTATTATGATCGTGACAAAGGAACTCTTTACTTTAGTGAAAAAATGTGATATTATAACAAATGCGATTTCATAAAGTATCATATGCACCCGTAGCTCAGGGGATAGAGCACCGCCCTCCGGAGGCGGGAGCGGCGGT
>CAZNXL010000118.1:0-6080 GCA_964577075.1 uncultured Dorea sp.
CCGGTGATCACTGCGACACAGATGCTTGATTCCATGATGCGCAATCCCCGCCCGACGAGAGCGGAAGTTACAGATGTTGCCAATGCTGTTTATGACGGAACTGACGCAGTGATGTTATCCGGAGAGACAGCGAATGGTAAATATCCGGTAGAAGCGCTTCAGATGATGGTGCATATCGTTGAAAATACGGAAGAGCATCTTGATTATGATATGCTGCTTAGAAAATCCGAGGAACACCGGATGAAGAGTGCTTCAAGTGCTCTTGGATTTGCAACAGTATCTACGGCAATGAATCTGAAGGCAAAATGCATTATCGCACCATCCATGTCGGGAGCAACGGCAAGAGTAGTATCTAAGTTCAAGCCCCGCACAGAGATCATCGGTGTGAGTCCTGATCCGGCATCCCTGAGAAGAATGCAGATCTACTGGGGCGTAAGGCCCGTGAGATCTGTTGAAGTCCACACTACGGAAGATATCTGCAGCAGCGCGATTGAGCTTGTGCGTGCAAAACAGATCGCAGAGACAGGCGACGTGGTAATCTTAACGGCCGGGATCCCATCGCCGGTGGTAAGCGGAAGACAGACCGGGGTAAGCAATATGATGAAGATTGCGATAGTGGATTAGAAGACATAAATTTAGTTTTGTATGACGAACGAACTCCGCCTTCAGATTTCTGAAGGCGGAGTTCATTCGTCTCCGGCATTAGATGAACAGAGCGTCCAAAAAGGAATCTCTCTATTTTCTGTTGACATATTTTAGGACATGATATACAGTGTTCCTGTAAAGAACTGTTATATAGGTTAGTGATACAAATGAAGAGGATTACATATGGAGAATAATGCATTTACTGAGCGGTTGATACAGTTCGGGCTGACCAGACAGGAGGCGGGGATCTATGAATGCCTGCTGGTAGAGGGGAAGATAACGGGATATGAAGCGGCAAAGCTTTTGGGGATCTCCAGGTCTAATGCTTATAATTCCCTTGCAAGTATGACGGAAAAAGGGGCATCTTATCTGGTGGAGGAGGGTACTGCGAAAAAATATGTACCTGTACCGCTGGATGAGTTTTGTAAAAATTATATACGGGGACTGGAAGAGACAAAAAGGTGGCTCTCTATGAATATGCCGGTAGAAAAATCTCATGTAGAAGGATATGTGACGATTGAAGGTTCTAAAAACATATTGAACATGTTTCGAAATCTTCTTGAAAGGGCAGAGGAAAAGGTGTATATTTCCTGCACGAGGAATTATCTGCTTCTTTTAGTGAAGGAGATTGAGCATCTGATAAGTAAACGGAAGAAAGTGGTGATCGTTACAGATCAGGTGGTCCGGTTTGAACACGCAAAGGTATATATCGGTGAACCCCGCGGGATGGAGATTGGTGTGATCGTGGATGCTAAGTATGTAATGACAGGCGAGTACGGAGAGGGCAGTATGAATACCTGCCTGTACTCAGGGCAGAAGAATTTTGTCGAACTATATAAAAGGATGCTTTCTAATGAGATCAAATTATTAGCGATCAGGGAAGAATCACAAAACCGATAAAAATATATGGCAAGAGGGGAATGAGAAATATGAAAAAAGTACCATTTGTGACGAAAGAACAGCTGGAAGATATTGTCAAAGAATATCCTACACCTTTTCATCTCTACGATGAAAGAGGAATCCGGCGCAATATCCAGGCGTTGAAGGAAGCATTTTCATGGAATGAAGGATACAAAGAATATTTCGCTGTAAAAGCCACTCCCAATCCGTTTTTGATCAACATTTTAAGAGAATATGGCTGTGGCTGCGACTGTTCTTCTTATACTGAACTTATGCTTTCTGACGCGATCGGAGCTAAAGGGGAGGACATTATGTTTTCTTCCAATGATACTCCGGCGGCAGAATATATGTATGCAGATCAGCTTGGCGCTATCATTAATTTAGATGATATCACACATATTGATTTTCTGGAAAATACGATCGGGCATATTCCGGAGACGATCAGCTGCCGTTATAATCCGGGCGGGCTTTTCAAGATCAGTAATGACATTATGGACAATCCGGGAGACTCCAAGTACGGTATGACAACAGAGCAGCTTTTTGAGGCGTTTAAGATATTAAAGAGCAAAGGTGCGAAAGAGTTCGGTATCCATGCTTTCCTTGCCAGCAATACCGTGACGAACGATTATTATCCGATGCTTGCGAAAGTGTTATTTGAGATAGCCGTAAGGCTCCGGAAGGAGACGGGGGCGCATATCAAATTTATCAATCTTTCCGGCGGTATCGGAATTCCGTATAGCCCTGATCAGGAGCCTAACGACATCCGCGTGATCGGTGAAGGCGTGCGAAGAGTGTATGAAGAAGTATTAGTTCCGGCCGGAATGGGAGATGTTGCGCTCTACACGGAGCTTGGACGTTTCATGATGGGTCCTTACGGATGTCTGGTGACAAAAGCGATCCATGAAAAGCATACACATAAGGAATATATCGGCGTGGACGCATGTGCAGTCAATCTGATGCGTCCGGCAATGTATGGCGCATATCATCATATCACAGTGGCAGGGAAGGAAGACGCTCCGCACAATCATAAATATGATGTTGTAGGCTCCCTCTGTGAAAATAATGATAAATTTGCCATTGACCGTATGCTTCCTGAGATTGAAAAGGGGGACCTGCTCGTCATTCATGATACGGGCGCTCACGGATTTTCGATGGGATATAATTATAATGGGAAATTAAAATCCGCAGAAGTTTTGTTACAGGAAGATGGCAGTGCAAAACTAATTAGAAGAGCGGAGACGCCGGCGGATTATTTTGCGACATTTGACTGCTTTAAAATCGGACAAAAGCTGACAAAATAAGTGATTGAAATCTCACAGATGATATTGTATAGTTTTTTATAGCTGATCATAAATGAACAGTGAATGATCTTGTGAGAGGAAATGTTATGAAATCAGGAATGAAGAGAAGAATTGTCCTTGCTGTAGTCTTAGTGTTGCTTGCAGGCACGCTTGCCGGGTGCGGCGGTATGAAGCCGGACGAGGCTAAAGCCTATGTTCAGGCGGTACTGGATGCGGGGTACAAAGGAGAGATCGGGGAGTATGTAAAGATTACAGATTCTTCCAAAGAGGATGCGCAGAAGCTGTTATCAGACAGTGTAGAGACTGCGATGAGCTTAAGCGGCATAGAACAGGCCGGGGTCACAGACGAACTGCTGGAAAAGTATAGAGGACTTTTTAAATCAATTCTGGCAAAAGTTCGATATGAGGTTGGCGATGTCAAAGAGACAGATGAAGGCTTTGAGGTGATTGTCCATGCTGAACCGATACAGATTTATGAAGGAATCAGGGATGAACTCGTGGAAGAGTGGACACAAAGAGTGGAAAATTCCGAAAAGCAGCTCAGTGAAGATGAAATCCGGCAGCTCGGTTTTGAAGTTATGTACGACATGATCGCTGAGGGGATATCCGAGCCGGTTTACGGTGAGGCTGTAGACGTGACAGTCCATGTCACGGAAAACTCGGATAATGGCTGGAGTGTTTCGGAAGCCGACCTTAAGACTTTAGATGATGCGCTGTATCATGTGGAAGAATAAATTCGTTCATTGATATTTTTAAGATAGTTTTATAAATTTTGTCAGGATTCGCGAACCTGGATTTATGGATTTACAAAAAAGATGTTGTAATTTAAAAATGATTGTGATACAATGTATCTCGGTTTGAAAGAGCCGGAATATGCGGATGTGGCGGAATGGCAGACGCACAAGACTCAAAATCTTGCGGGGGCAACCTCGTGTGGGTTCAAGTCCCACCATCCGCAGTGGTTTTTTAATACCGGAACCTTATTTTAAGGTTTCCGGTATTTTTTCTTTTAAAATTACATGTTTTGGTGTAGAATAAAATATAGTTTCTGTTTTTGGAGAGGATATATGAGTGAAAAAATAGTTTTAATTGACGGACATAGTATCTTAAACCGCGCCTTCTACGGACTTCCGGACCTGACGAATTCGGAAGGTCTCCATACGAATGCGGTCTACGGTTTTCTGAATATTATGTTTAAGATAATAGAAGAGGAAAAGCCGGACTATCTGACTGTAGCGTTCGATGTTCATGCGCCGACATTCCGACACAGGATGTATGAGGAATATAAGGGTACGAGAAAGCCCATGGCACCGGAACTGCGCCAACAGGTTCCGGTGATCAGGGAAGTTTTGTCTGCTATGGGGATCAAGACGATCGATTGCGCCGGGTTTGAGGCAGATGATCTTCTTGGTACATTGTCAAGGCGGGGGGAAGAACGGGGAATGGAAGTATCCGTGATCTCCGGCGACAGAGATCTTTTACAGCTTGCAACAGACCACGTGAAGATCAGGATCCCCAAGACGAAACAGGGACGTACCGAGGTGGAAGATTATTATGCGGAGGATGTGACCGCAAGGTATCAGGTCACGCCAAAGGAGTTTATAGATCTGAAAGCACTGATGGGGGATACTTCTGACAATATTCCGGGAGTTCCGAGTGTGGGAGAGAAGACCGCTACAAAGATTATTGCAGAGTACCATTCTATTGAAAATGCTTATAAGCATATAGACGAGATTAAGCCGCCCCGGGCGTCCAAAGCGCTTAAAGAGCATTGGGATCTGGCGGTTATGAGTAAAGAGCTGGCGACGATCTGCTGTACTGCGGAGTTTGAATACGATTTTGCAGAGGCGAAGCTTGGGAATATTTACACAGAAGAGGCATATGCTTATTTCCAGAGACTGCAGTTTAAAAATCTTCTGGGGCGTTTTGATGTGACGGCGCCTTCTAATTCTGTGGAAGATCATTTCCAAAGTACAGCGAAGAGGAGTGAGGCTCAGAGAATAATTACAGAGGCGAAGCAGAAAAAGAGCATAGGCGCAGTGATTTTTAAAGATACAGAGAATCTTCTCCCGTTATTTGCCGGAAATGCCGGTATCGGCGGTATCGGTCTGTGCTTTTCTGAACAGGATGTCTTCTGCATTCATTGCGGAGAGGATATTGAAGAAGAATGGCTCCTTGGAGAACTCTCAGAGATCGCAGACAGCGTAGAGAAGTTTATCATGTTTGATCTGAAGGCTTCTCTTAAATATCTGAATATTAAAAAGAGAGCGAACTGTTTTGACGCTATGGTTGCGGCGTATCTGTTGAATCCGCTGAATAGCAGTTACACCTGTGAGGATGTTGCGCGAGAGCAGCTTGACCTGATTCTGGAGGATAAAGCAGAGCATGACGTAAAGGTATGCTACGAGGCATATATCATATATAAAGCTTCAGGAAAGCTCTGGGATAAGCTCAAAGAGACAGGTATGGACAAGCTGTTTACTGATATAGAGATGCCGTTAGTATTCACTTTATACGAGATGGAGAGGAACGGTGTGAAGGTTGAGGCGGACGCTTTAAAAATATATGGAGATCAGCTCTACTGCAGGATCGTGGAACTGGAGAGAGAGATCTGCGAAGATGCGGGAGAGACATTCAATATCAATTCTCCGAAACAGCTTGGCGTGATCCTTTTTGAAAAAATGGGGATTAAAGGCGGCAAGAAGACAAAGACCGGTTATTCTACGGCAGCGGATGTATTAGAAAAGCTTGCGCCAGATTATCCGGTGATCGCTAAGATCCTCGAATACCGGCAGCTTACAAAATTAAAATCCACTTATGCGGACGGGCTGGCGAATTTCATCTGTGAGGATGGGAGGATTCACGGAAAATTCAACCAGACGATCACGGCGACAGGAAGAATCAGCAGTACGGAACCGAATCTCCAGAATATTCCGATCCGGATGGAGCTTGGAAGGTTGATCCGAAAGGTATTCATACCGGAAGCGGGATATGTATTCGTGGATGCGGATTACTCTCAGATCGAGCTTCGTGTGCTGGCGCATTGTTCCGGCGATGAGAAGCTGATACAGGCATATAAGGAGGAGGCAGATATCCATAGGATCACAGCGTCTCAGGTGTTCCATATTCCTTTTGATGAGGTGACAGACCTTCAGAGGCGCAACGCCAAGGCAGTAAATTTTGGAATCGTATATGGGATCAGCTCCTTTGGGCTCAGTCAGGACTTAAGTATTT
>CAZNXL010000118.1:6090-6365 GCA_964577075.1 uncultured Dorea sp.
AGCGGCAAAATATATTGAGGATTACTTTCATACATATCCGGGGATCAAGGCATTTCTTGACAAGGCAGTTGAGACAGCCAGGACGGAAGGATATGTTACTACTATGTTCGGGCGCCGGCGTCCGATACCCGAGCTTTCTTCCAGCAATTTTGCACAGCGTTCCTTCGGAGAGAGGGTAGCGATGAATTCCCCGATTCAGGGAAGCGCGGCAGATATCATGAAGATTGCCATGATCGGTGTGGAACAAAGACTTAAGAAGGAGAAGCTTAAGTCCA
>CAZNXL010000119.1:0-6360 GCA_964577075.1 uncultured Dorea sp.
ATGGCTTTCCCAGGGCAAGCCCCAAACCCTTCGCTGTTGCGGAACCGATGCGGAGTCCGGTAAACGATCCCGGCCCTGCCGCCACTGCAATTGCATCGATCGTCGCCATATCAAGGTCTGTCATCTTTACTACTTCATCTAACATGGGAAGCAGTGTCTGGGAATGTGTCTTTTTATAGTTAACGGTATATTCCGCAATGATCTGTTCTTCTTTTTCATCCGCTTCGGCAACTGCCACACTGGCCACCAGCCCCGAACTGTCTAATGCTAATATTCGCATAATTCTATCCTCCGATAATCAAACCCTTTTTCCAAATCTTTTTCAATCTTCACTTCCGTGTAGTGTTCCGGAAGAATATCTTCGATCAGATTCGCCCATTCAATAAGGCTGACGCCCTCACCATAAACATAATCCTCATAGCCGATCTCGTCCATCTCCTCCACATCACCAATGCGATAGACATCAAAATGATAGAAGGGCAGACGCCCTTCCTCATATACCTGTACGATCGTAAATGTCGGACTGCTGACAGGCTCATCTATTTCCAGGCCTGCTGCCAGACCCTTCGTAAACACAGTCTTTCCGGCTCCCAGATCTCCGATCAATGTAAATACTTGTCCGGCCTTTGCCTTCTGTCCAAGCTGATACCCCAATTCATATGTTTCTCTTTCACTGCTGGTCTCTATTTGCATAGCTAACCCTTCCCGTCTATCCTTCTTATCTTAACAGTCTTCGGCGGCACATGCGCATATATCATATCCACAACAGCTGTATAATCATCGCACAGCTGCCGTACCGGAAGAACGATGGCTCTCTTTGATTCATCATAAAAGATGATCAGATTCTTATGAGAAAGTATTTTTTTAAACTTGCTCCATGAAGCTTTTCCGCTGTCATCCTGGGTCGTAGTTGTGACTCCTCCCTCATCAAACTCATAAGTAACGGGAGCGCTCAGTTTAGATGAGTTCTCCATCTGTTTTTGAACCTTACGGCGAATCAAATACGGAAATCCTACGGCAATAATTATAACAAATGCAAAAAACAACAGCGCCAATTCCCAATTCCCTTTTATAATAAAGGAAACTACAAGTCCCGCATTCAATGCTCCAAGCGCCAATGCCATTATTCCTGCCGTACTTGAAAAAATATGATATATCATAAAATCTGACATAGACTGAACATCCATCTTAATCTCTACTTTTACCGACATACATGCACCTCCTCGCTTAATAGTATGCCTATTATATCACATCTTCTATTCTTTCGCCACAAATGATGTAATTAATTAAACTGTATAAAAAATATTCATAGATATTTTCAATATATTTTATTATTTATTTGATTTTGTGATTAGATGATAATCTTCATAAGTGATATGATAATGATATATATGCATTACTTTATTGGAGATGAGCAAAACACATTAATTTAAAAAGTAGATTTGGCCGTTAGCGCCCATAAAGTGAAAACCACAGATTTTCAGACACAGCAAAGCTAACGTAAGTCCAAAATTTACGAAAAAAGACATTATAAATTTACTTTGAATCATGCTGTCTGTTTTACTGCTTTCAGTTTGCGGTAAGACTGGCCTGACCGGGTAGTGATTGCGGCAACTGCAACTGCTAATAAACTGATATGAGGTTGTTGTTAAGATAATCGACAAGGTCGGAAATCATAGAGAAATCTTTCCTGCCGGTTTTGGGAAATTCCGGAATAAAGGATAAATCGAGATTCAGAAAAAGTGAATCATAAAACTTTGCAACAGGTTTTGAAGTAAAAAGACGAATGTCTTTCAAAATTTCCTGACGATAGATAATAATCAGCTCCTTTCGGTGAATTGATTTTGACAACTTATTTATACCATTTGGCGCTGGTTATTACTATAAATTAGTAGTGATAAAGAGGTTTGTCATGCCTCGCAAAACCGCATAAATACTATATGTGCAGAGTTTTGCTCATGGCTATTACTATATCCAGGAGGAGGTTATAAATATGGAAATCATTAAAGATTTACCTGAAGTATTTGAAGAATTTGCAGAGCAGAGAAAGAATTCTTTTTTGGCAGTAAAGCAGCTCAAAGACAAGGGCATTCCGGTTGTGGGTGCGTATTGTACATATTTTCCACAGGAGATTGCACATGCAATGGGCGCTGCAACTGTCGGTCTTTGCTCAACATCTGATGAGACTATCCCGGTTGCAGAAAGAGATCTCCCGAAGAACTTATGTCCGCTGATCAAATCGAGTTATGGATTCGCCAAAACAGATAAATGTCCTTTCTTCTATTTCTCCGATGTAGTAGTCGGGGAAACTACATGCGATGGGAAGAAAAAGATGTATGAATATATGTCGGAGTTCAAGGATGTATTTTTAATGGAACTTCCAAACTCTCAGAGCGAAGCCGCTCTTGTTCTTTGGAAAAAAGAGATTATCCGTTTCAAAGAATATCTTGAGAAAAAATTCAATGTTGTTATTACTGAGGAGGATCTCAGGAATGCCGTAAAGGAAGAAAACAAAGTAAGAACCGCATTAAAAGGTCTCTACGAGATAATGAAGCTTGATCCGGCGCCGATCACCGGGTATGACCTGTTCAAAGTATTATACGGAAGCACCTTCAAATTCGATCGCTCAGTGATCCCAACTGAGGTAAATGCCCTGGTAGATAAGATTAAAAAGGAATATGCCGAGGGAAAGATGGAGGAGAAGAAACCCCGTATTCTTGTAACCGGATGTCCGATCGGAGGCGCAACGGAAAAAGTGATCAGAGCCATAGAGGACAACGGCGGTATCATAGTATCTTATGAGAACTGCACCGGAGCCAAATCCATCGACAAGCTTGTGGACGAAGAAAATCCCGACATCTACGATGCCCTCGCAAGACGTTATCTCAATATCGGTTGTTCAGTTATGACTCCGAATCCGAACCGTCTGGAACTGCTGGGAAGATTAATTGATGAATACAAGGTTGACGGCGTTGTGGAGATGATACTTCAGGCTTGCCACACATACAATGTAGAATCCCTGGCAATCCGCAGATTCGTCAATGAGAAAAAGGGAATCCCTTATATTAGTGTTGAGACAGATTATTCCCAGGCGGATATCGGGCAATTGAACACAAGGATCGCTGCATTTATTGAAATGTTATAATATTTTTTCAAAAAACAGCCACAGCACTTTATGCAAAAGCTGCTGTGACTGTTTTTTCATGCTGTCTCTGAGTTTTTTATTTGACAGTGATGATCTCATACTCTCTATTTCCCAGACCAATCTTTGCTGCATGTGCAAGGCATGTTTTATACTCAGAATTTACTGTTGTATTCTCAAAATGATCATGGTGATCGCAGAAATCCTCACGCTTCATATTATCTGTGAGCTGGCTGTTCGGAAGAGGCGCTGCCTTCAGGCAGGCATCTGCGCAGGCCTGATCAAGCGCCAGCGGATCAAAAGAGGCAAACATTCCGATATTCGGAAGGATCGGCGCATCATTCTCCGGATGGCAGTCACAGTTCGGTGACACGTCCACGATAAGGGAAATGTGAAAATTCGGACGTCCGTCTACCACTGCTTTCGTATATTCTGCCATACGGCAGTTGAGCACCTTTGTCGCCGCATCATCCTGAAATGCGATCGCATCAAAATTACATGCTCCGATACAACGTCCGCAGCCTACGCAATGTTCTGTATCTACAGACATCTTCCTGGTCTCTTCATTGAATACAAGCCCATCATTCGCACATTCTCTCATGCATAAGCGACAGCCTCGACAGACATCCTGATCAATAGTCGGTTTCCCATTATTGTGCTGCTCTTTTTTCCCCGCGCGGGAACCGCAGCCCATGCCGATATTCTTGATCGTGCCGCCGAATCCTGTCGTTTCATGACCTTTAAAATGAGTCAGGCTGATAAACACGTCGGCATCCATAATTGCACGACCGATCTTCGCTTTCTCGATATACTCTCCGCCCTGAACCGGAACCTCGATGTCATCGGTCCCTTTTAATCCGTCACCGATCAGAATCGGGCATCCTACAGTCATAGGGGTAAATCCGTTCTCCCATGCACAATACAGATGCTCCAGCGCATTCTTGCGGCTACCCGGATAAAGTGTATTACAATCTGTAAGATATGGTTTTCCGCCCAGTTCTTTTACAACGTCTGCCACAGCCTTCGCATAATTAGGGCGAAGAAAACTAATATTTCCAAGTTCTCCAAAATGCATCTTGACCGCCACGAACTTGTTATCCATATCTATCTCACTGATTCCTGCTGCCTTAATCAGTCGTTTCAGTTTTGTCGGCAGCCCTTCTCCTAATTTTGCCCTAAAATCTGTATAATATACTTTTGATCTTTCCATAGTTAATCTCCAATCATCATTTTAATAATCTCTTCATTCGTCTCACGCATACCGTCTTTGCCTAATCTTCCGACATTGCTGATGGTAGCCTCCACACCCTTTGTCACAATCCCGTCACCCGCGTAAAACTGCTGCCCGCGAAGGAACATGTTATATCCTAAGATCCCCGCATCCACGGACGCTGCGATCTTGGCGGCACAGGAAGCTTTTGCTCCGTCGCATACCATCCCGGACACAATTGCCAGTGCATTTACCACCGTATGTATCACCTCTTCATATCCGCCTCCGCAGAGATATGCGATACCTGCTCCCGCTGCCGCCCCGGCGCTGACTGCCCCGCAATATGCGGAAAGCCGCCCGATGCCTGTCTTCTGATGGATAGCTGTAAGATTGGCGAGAGTTAATGCGCGATACATTTTATCTTCCCCGGAATTTAACTCCCTGGCGTACTCAAGTACCGGAAGAGAACAGGTCATTCCCTGATTGCCGCTTCCCGCGTTAATAATGACCGGAAGCTCACAGCCGTTCATTCTGGCATCGGAACCCGCTGCCGCCCTTGCCTTCGCTCTCGTGCGGACATCATCTCCATAAGTATCAAGCAGCACGCTTCCGATATTAGCGCCATAATCTCCGCGAAGCCCTTCATCAGCGATCGCTGTATTATACTCAATCTGACGTCCGATCACTTCTTTTACATCCTCCACATCCATCGTGTTAATAAAATCCCAGATATCTTTCATATTCAAAAGGCTTCTGTCTGTAAGTCCCTCCTCAGACTCTCCCTCTACCGGAACAGAAAGCAGGACTTTTCCGTCCTTTTCGATCAGGACAATATTCGTGTGATAATTTACGATTCTTACTTTTGCATAAGAATCTCCCTTGTGAACTTCAACAATGATCTCAAAAGTAATGCCATGATCTATATGTTCCACACTGATCGGCACCGTCTTTAAAAACTCTACCATCTGACCGATCTCTTCTTCTGAAACCTCTGCAATAACTTCCAGCTCCTTTTCCGCCTTTCCGGCAATGATCCCCGCTGTTGCCGCAGCCGGGATCCCTTTCAGGTGATTCGTGTTCGGAACAATAACGCTCTTAACATTCTTGATAATGCTTCCGCTCGCACTGATATCAACTTTATCCGGTATACACCCCAAAGTCTCCCTTGCCTTCGCTGCCGCATATGCAAGCGCAATCGGCTCCGTACATCCCATCGCCGGTACCAGTTCCTCATAAAGGATCTGAACGTACGCAGCATATTTGACATTCTTTTTTTCCATTACTGTTTCTCCTTCTATATTTATATACTTTCTTCCAGCTAATGATATTATAAAACACTTGAAAAGCTTTTACAATAACGCTACAATAAAAGTCGGAGTATAATTAAAAGGAGATTATATCGTGGAAATTCATACCAAGACAGAAGCGCCGATCGGCGTATTTGACTCCGGTATCGGCGGTTTGACCGTCGCCAGAGAGATCATGCGGCAGCTTCCGAATGAGAATGTTGTATATTTTGGAGATACCGCAAGAGTTCCTTACGGAAGCAAATCAAAAGATAACATTATCCGGTTTTCCAGACAGATTATCCGGTTTTTAAAGACAAGAGGAGTCAAAGCAATCGTTATAGCCTGCAATACGGCCAGCGCACTTGCGTTAGAGACAGTTCAGGAGAAAACAGACATTCCGGTTATCGGTGTTATCGCACCCGGCGCAAGAGCTGCCGTAACCGAAACAAGAAACGGGAATATCGGTGTTATCGCAACTGAGGCGACGATCCAAAGTGAAACTTATACAAAGGTCATCCATTCTCTGTATCCGGACGCATCCGTAATAGGAAAACCGTGCCCTCTGTTTGTGCCGTTAGTTGAAGAAGGATTTGCCAGACATCCGATTACAGATCAATTTATCGATATTTATCTTTCTGATATGAAATCTACTGATGTCGATACGATGATCCTCGGATGCACCCACTACCCTCTTCTGCGGTCAAAAATCATGACCTATC
>CAZNXL010000120.1:0-6346 GCA_964577075.1 uncultured Dorea sp.
TGGGCAGAGTACCTAAAAAATCAGAAGTAAACGGTTCATCGTATATTAAACAGCGCCTTGGACCTTGGCACAGAGTGCTGGAGGCAGCGGGAGTAAGAGAGGTAACTCCCGAAAGACTCGCTCGTCAGCAGGCTAAAAAAAATAAATATAAAAGGAGAAAACAATAAAAATGCAGAACTATTTAAGTCAAGCGCTTCATGTTATCGGACAAAGTGTGCTGATACCGTGTTTGATAATCCTGATATTACTTATTATTGCGGCGCTCATTGAAGCAGGCGATATACTATTTGAAGGATTGAAAGAAAGAAAAAAATATCAAAAGGATATAACAGGGCTAATTCTTAAAATTCAAGATGCAGGAAAACAAGAAGAAAGCGATAGGATAAGTTCTATTTGCAGCCTTATAGAAGAAAGCAACCTGCTGCCCAGACAAAAGCGCGCAATAAATGAAGTCTTTGAAAGCGTGGAAACAGGCGCATGCAAAGCTTCTGTAGTGGCGCTTGCAGCTCGAATTATATCTTATGAAGAGGAATATTACGATAAGCAGATAAGCGTAACTAATTTAATAGCCAAACTGGGACCTATGTTTGGTCTTTTAGGTACCCTTATCCCTTTAGGTCCGGGAATAATCGCTTTAGGAAACGGAGATACGGCAACTCTGGCATCGTCTATCGGCGTAGCATTTGACACAACTATAGCGGGTCTTTTGGCAGCAGGTATAGCGATTGTAATTTCCGGAATACGTAAAAGATGGTATTCAAATTATATGGACAGCCTTGACACCTTGCTTGAATGTATTATCGAGGAGGTAGTAAAGAATGATTAGCAGCAAACGCAATCTCCGCAGGGCAAATAAACGCAGGTTTTGTGAGGAAGGTGTAAACCCGATGGAAAATCTGGCAAACTTGGTAGACGTTATGTTGGTATTCGCCTGCGCGCTGATGATAGCCATAATAACATATTGGAAAGTAGACCTGAATAGTATTATGGGCATAGTAAGCGAGGATGATTTAGAAAAGGTAGAGGACTATACTGAAAGTATCGAAAGCAATATAGACTCGAACCGCTTTGAATCAAAAGGTACCGTATATGAGGACCCGGAAACCGGGGATTTATATATAATATCGAAATAAAAGCAGCAATTATTTAAATGAAATGAAGGAAGAGGGGACATGGGAAATGGAAAATATCATTTGTAATCCCAATGTTTCCATGGTATACTATATCTAGTTGAATAGAATTTCATGTTCTTTTTGATGGACGCAGCGTGGTCTTTATGACGATGATTGAAATCAAAAAGCTAAGAGGGAAGCAGGTTTAAATCCTGCGCGGTCCCCGCCGCTGTAAGAGAAGAGGTGCTGTCGAAATGCCACTGAAATAAGAGAGAAACGGAAAATTCAGCCGTTCTATCCGACTTTTGGGAAGGCGATAGAACCGATGAGACTCAAGCCAGAAGACCTGCATGAGATTGGGAAATACTCCGGTAGTGTACCGAAGAAGATTTGTTTTCATTTGGATCTTGCCGGATGAAAAAGTAGAAAAGCAGAAAAGCGGGCTGCAGCGTAAGTTGCAGCTTTTTGTATGTAAAAAGTTTGAGGGCTTCTTGCAGCGAAAAGGAGTGTGAATATGATATGGATCAAATGAGAGAAGACGGAAAAGATAAAGAAGAAAACCGTTATGATCTGGAGCTTACCAAGAAGCTGCGAAAAAAACGGGTGAGAAAATATAGCTTGGGCGTATTGGCAGTTTTAGTGGTGATTTCTACCTTAGTGGGCCTTAAGTTTGAAGATAAGGACGCGCTGCTTGCAGATGGTCAGGGTAATATTGCAGTCGACTCACAGACGCAGATGGAAGAGGATCAAGAGGAAGCAAAAGATATGACCGCACAGGAACTTAGTGTGGACAACAGCGATGATCCGACTGCATCCAATGGAGGGAATCAGGCATATAAGCCGGATACTCCGGAACCGGTGACAGTGACCATCTCTATTCGATGCGATACTTTGTCACAGGACATGAGCCAGTTAGAAAATCCAGCCATAAAGGATTATATTCCGGAGGATGGAGCCATACTAAATACTACCACTTATCAGGGAACTACCGACAATACGGTATTTGATGTACTCAATACGGTTTGCAGGAACAATAATATTCAGTTGGAGTTCAGCTATACACCCCTCTACCAGTCCTACTATATTGAAGGAATCAATTACCTTTATGAATTTGACGGCGGTAATTTAAGCGGATGGATGTATAAGGTTAACGGATGGTATCCAAATTATGGATGCTCTTCATACTATCTTCGGGATGGAGATGTGATTGAGTGGGTATACACCTGCAATTTGGGAAAAGATGTAGGAGCCGATTGATTGACCGGAACGAAATAGCAAAGGAAAGCAATTTTATCATGAAGAAAAAAGTTTAAAAGATGTTTTTGATAAAATCGGCGACTATATCTATAAAAAGGTAAAAGAACCTACCTTTGGTTCTATGGAGCTTATAGAGCCTCAAAAAAAGTTACAGTAAAGAAAAAATAGGATATCAGTAAGATAATGAAATCTATGGAGAAAAGATGGGAATCGGGGATCGGCGAAGGCGCAGCCTTCGCCACTTATCACCCCGCAGTCAATTTCATATTTTTTGTGTTTGCCATCGGCATTACTATGAGTTCTATGGACCCGGTATTCTTGGCTGTGACACTGATTATCAGCTGGGCCTGGTCCATTTTGCTGTCAGGGAAAAAAGCTTTTCACTTTAACCTGCTAATCACCATCCCGCTGGTCATCATCATGGCATTGCTTAACGGGTTGTTTACTCATAATGGGGCTACGGTACTATTCTATCTCAATGATAGCAGGATCACTTTAGAGGCAATCATCTATGGTGCGGCATCAGCTCTGATGATCTCGGCTGTTATAGTATGGTTCAGTTGTTTCAATGTAGTCATGACGTCGGATAAATTTATCTATCTCTTTGGAAAAGCTGCGCCTGTGCTGGGTCTTACTTTATCCATGATCTTTCGATTTATTCCGCTGTTAAAGAATCGGTTTGCAGAGATCTCCATGGGACAAAGATGTATGGGCAGACATGAGCAAAAAAAGTTTTTTGACCGTGTGAGGCAGACTGCGAAAGAAATTTCAATCCTGATTTCATGGTCATTGGAAGCTTCCATTGAAACTGCTGATTCTATGGAAGCGCGAGGGTATGGGCTCCATGGGCGAACCAGTTTTCACCTATTCCGATTTTCCGTAAGGGATGGAAAGTTACTGGCAGTCATAGCTTTGCCGGGGCTGATGACGGCGGCAGGATGTATCATGGGAAAGACTTCGATATATTTTTATCCGAAGATTGCATGGGCAGATTGGGATATGATGCGATTTTTCCTATTGGTTTGCTGGTGCGCTTTACTAATTATACCAATGATTGTGGACATACGGGGAGAGAAAAAATGGCGACAATACAAATTAGAAATCTAACTTTCACATATCCGCTGGCAGAGAATCCGGCTCTTTTAGATATCAATCTGACTGTGAAGCCTTCTTCTTTCACTGTGGTGTGTGGAAAATCAGGGTGTGGAAAGAGTACCCTTCTCCGCCAGATGAAAAAGAATATGATCCCATATGGAGAAAAGGAAGGGCAGGTATTATATGGTCAGCAGGAGGTCAGCGATCTTCCCGATCGGCTCAGTACCACGGAAATCGGCTTCGTGCAGCAAAATCCGGATAATCAGCTGGTAACCGATAAAGTTTGGCATGAACTGGCTTTCGGTCTGGAAAGTCTGGGTATAGATCGTGCATCCATTCGTAGACGAGTGGCGGAGATGGCCAGCTTCTTCGATATGCAGACATGGTTCCGAAAGGGGGTAGCAGAGCTTTCAGGCGGACAGAAGCAGCTTTTAAATCTGGCATCTGTCATGGTGATGCAGCCTAAGGTCTTGATTTTGGATGAACCTACTTCTCAGCTCGATCCTATTGCGGCGGAAGAGTTTTTAAAGGTAATTCATAAGATTAATCGTGATCTGGGAACTACGGTAATAATATCAGAGCATCGTCTGGAAGAATTATTTCCTATGGCGGATCAGGTGGTGGTAATGGATGAGGGCAGGATTATTGCCGATGATAACCCTCGCAGGATTGCAGGTTTTTTAGCATCCTACGGACAGGATGGACAGCGTCATCCTATGTTTTATGGCTTGCCATCGGTGATGAAGATTTACGCCAGTTCCATGATCAGTCGGGGACAGGTGGATCCGCTGACGGCGGAGAAAGCGCCGTTGACTATTCGAGAAGGAAGGCTTTGGCTGGAAAATCTTTTGGAACCATTTGCGGATAGGATAGCCATAGAAGAAAAGCATGAGACTGTTTTGCAGACAGATAAGATAGAGGCAGAAAAGAACAAGACGAAAGAGGAAAATTCCATAGACATGTCCATGATCTCAGCAAAAGACGTATGGTTTCAGTATAACAAACAATCGGAGCCGGTTCTGCGGAATTTTAATCTGGAAGTAAAAAAGGGAGAATTGTTTTGTCTCCTAGGCGGTAATGGAGTGGGAAAATCTACCACATTGAAAAATATTGCAGGGTTGATAAAGCCCCAGCGAGGCGCTATTACCGTGGATGGGATCAAAGTCTGCAAGGAGAACCATAAGTCTCTGTTGGGAAAGGTTATGGCTATGGTTCCTCAGAACCCGCAGGCTCTTTTTACAGAGATTACTGTAGAGGAAGAGCTTTTAGAAGCTCTTTATTATCGAAAAATATCGGATAAAGAAAAGGCAGAGAAAGTGGCAGATATGCTTGAAACCATGGAAATCAGTCATTTGAGGAGATCACATCCTTATGACCTTTCCGGCGGGGAGCAGCAGCGTCTGGCGCTGGGGAAGATTCTCCTTTTGGAGCCAAGAGTGTTGCTTTTAGATGAACCGACGAAGGGTCTTGATCCGTTTTTTAAGATTACCTTGGCAGAGATATTTAAAAAGCTGAAGGAACGAGGCGTTACGTTGCTCATGGTATCCCATGATATTGAATTTTGTGCGGCCTATGGTGACCGATGTGCAATGTTCTTTGATGGAGATGTGGTATCGGTAGATACCTCCAAGAGATTTTTTGCAGGAAACAGTTTCTATACAACTACAGCGAACCGAATGGCGCGCCAGTGGAATCGACAGCTGATCACATGGGAGGAGGTGTGCCAATGGGTAGAACAAGTTACGATCCAGAGAGAGCCCGGGCGGTAAAAAAAAGAACTGGAGTCAGCGCTTTACTAATCTTTCTGGTACTGCCTGTGGTCATCGTAATGGGGACGGTTCTTTTTGGAATGGAGCATTACATGGCTCTCAGCCTTCTGGTGATTATTTGCATCATGGTACCATTTTTTATGGTATTTGAGCGGCGAAAACCGAAGGCAAGAGAAATCGTGCTGGTAGCAATGATGGCAGCTATTACGGCAGCAGCCCATATGGTGTTTCATGTGACGGTGCCGTTGCAGATCGGCACGGCTATGGTGGTTATTGCAGGTATCTCCATGGGACCGGAGGCAGGGTTTCTGGTAGGAGCGCTAGCTCGCTTTGTTTGTAATTTTTATATGGGGCAGGGGCCGTGGACACCGTGGCAGATGTTTTGCTGGGGTCTGTTAGGGTTTCTGGCAGGTCTGACCTTCAATAAGGTGGATATATATGAAAAGACAGAGAGGTTGAAGTCTCGTAATTTTCAAGTGATACTTGGACCGGTGCTCTGTGTGGTGTTTGCTGAAGTATTGGCATATGTGTCCTATCTTCTGGCGCCTAATGGAGAGACGGTGTTTGGAGGCTGGCGCGTTTACGCCTTTGGTCTCTTAGGACTGGTGGCAGGCGTATTGCTGCAGAGAAAACGGATGCCGGTGGATACCATTACCATCACAGTGTTCACCTTTTTTACGACGGTAATCCTCTATGGTGGTATTATGAATTTCAGTGTTATGGTAACTATGCCCGGATATATAGAGCAGGAATTCAGTTGGACTGCGCTGCAGGCGCTGTACATTTCAGGTCTGCCTTATGATCTGACTCATGCCGGTGCAGCAGCCTTGTGTATTTTTATCATAGGTGATCCCATGATCAGAAAAATTGAGCGGATCAAAATAAAATATGGGATTTATAAATAGAATGGGGCTCTGTATTATGAGTGTCAAAATGAGTGACAAGAAGCGGCATTTTCCATATATGGAGGATAACACAGTCTTAACTTTTAACAATGTGTGTTTATAATGATAAGAAATTAATAATAACGTGAGATGTTTTTAAAAAAATTTCACAGAGGGGGTTACATTTAAGAAAAAGGTGTGTTATACTATGAGTGTTACAATTATATAA
>CAZNXL010000121.1:0-6295 GCA_964577075.1 uncultured Dorea sp.
GGTTCTTGAAAAAGAGAGAAGTGAGAAACCTCCGGTTGTAGTAGTGAAAAAGGATGGAATTAATTATCAGATCAAGTGTGAAGATATCCGCTACATAGAGACGATTTCCCGGGGGATACGGTTACATATGAAGAAAGAGGACTGGAATGTTCCTTATGTGACTCTAAAGCAGATTCTTCAGAAAATGCCGCAGGGGATGTTTTTGCAGTGTCACAGGATGTATGCAGTTAACAGACGTGAAGTAGAGTATTATGATACCGTGAACAGGATCGTGAAGCTCAAAAACTGTAAAGATATTGTTGAGATCGGTGTGACATATAAGGCAGAGATAGGGAGGCTGATCAGTGATTGACTGGGTAAGAAGATTTTTATATCGCATATTCTGTGTATTGGCGCTGTTAGCGTCTGTGTATCTTGTGGTGGATTTTTTGATTAGCGGCACTTTTGAATATCGGATATTTATTATGTTCCTGTTAATGGCGGTGGTTGTTATCTGGGGATTTGCAGACTGGCGGAAAAATTATCTTCTGATACAGCAGAAGGAATCGGAACTTAAGCTATATCAGCATTACATTCAGCCGTTGGAAGAGCTGGTAAAAGAGATCCGCGCCAAACAGCATGAATTTGATAATCATATGAATGCCATATTGAATATGCATCTGACAGTTCATAATTATGAGGAACTGGTAGAGAGGCAGTCTGCTTATATTACAGAAGTAGCAAAGGATGATGACAGCCGCAAGTATCTTCCGCTTCTTAGGATCAGTGATAAAGTATTAGCGGGATTTTTATATAGTAAGATTGTAAGAGCCCCTTCCTATGTACATACGGAGATGGTAGTAAAAAATCTGGAGATCATATCCGGTATCTCGGAGCATCATCTTATTGAAATCGTAGGAACACTGGTTGATAATGCTTATGAGGCGTGTACCAAAGAGTTGAATCATGTGATAATGGAGATTGATTCGGAAGGTGACCGGTTAGTATTTTTAGTAAAGAATCAGAGCGACGGAATTAAGATGAGTCACATAAACCGATTTTTTGAAAGAGGGTATTCCACCAAGAGTAATGACGGAAAACATGGTTTGGGATTGTATAATGCCAAGATGCTGACTCAGAAGTATAAAGGAGATATCTTCGTGAGTATTGATCATATAGATGCAAGGGAATATCTTTGTATGAAGGTTGTGGTATAGCGGCAGCTTTATCTTTCCTTGAACGTTATTTCATACTCGCCTTTTGTGTCTTCCGTGACAGGCAAAAGCAAATTCTCAATCACAGTTTCCGCCTGTCTGGAAGCCTGATTGAGAAGTTCTGTCTGAGCAACCTTTTCTTCGGCGTCCTTCCTGGCATATGCTATTGCTTTTACAGTGTCCTCTTTTTCTGTCCAGTTGAACAGAGCGAATTTTTCATCATAGAATTCTAAAGAATCGGAATCTACGGTAATATCATTTATACTTCATAATTTCTTAATCTAATTTTATTTTTTTAGTATATCATAAAATGATAAAATATTGTATAATAAACCAACATACTTATTGACAGGGGTGAATATATGGGGCGGCCGACACTTGGAAATCCACAGGATACGATTGAAATTTTACAGAAATATAAGTTTGTGTTTCAGAAAAAATTCGGTCAGAATTTTTTGATCGATCCGCATGTGCTGGATAAGATCATCCGGGCGGCGCGGATTAAGAAGGATGATATGGTTCTGGAGATCGGACCGGGGATCGGCACGATGACACAGTATCTGGCGGAAGCTGCAAGGCAGGTAGTCGCAGTAGAGATTGATAAGAATCTGATCCCGATCCTTGAAGACACGCTCAGGGACTATGAGAATGTCCGTATTATTAACGAAGACATATTGAAGGTGGATATCCGGAGACTGGCGGAGGAAGAAAATGACGGGAAGCCGATCAAAGTCGTGGCGAATCTTCCATATTATATTACAACTCCTGTTATTATGGGATTTTTTGAGGATCATGTTCCGGTTGAGAGCATTACTGTAATGGTGCAGAAGGAAGTGGCGGACCGGATGCAGACAGGACCGGGGAATAAAGATTACGGAGCATTGTCTCTTGCGGTTCAGTATTATGCAGAGCCTTATGTCGCGGCGAATGTACCGCCGAACTGTTTTCTGCCGCGTCCGAAGGTCGGCTCTGCTGTAATACGTCTTACAAGACATGTGAAGCCGCCGGTAGAGGTGGAGGATGAAAAGCTGATGTTCGATCTTATACGCGCATCTTTTAATCAGCGCAGGAAGACGTTGGCGAATGGCCTGTATCATTCAGATAAACTTGGATTTTCAAAAGATGTTGTTATAGAAGCAATAGAGAAACTGGGAAAGGGTTCCGGTGTGAGAGGAGAGACATTGACCCTGGAGGAATTTGCGGCGCTTAGCAATGAACTTCACAGAAGTAACAAAAGAAACTGATTAATAAGGCAGAGGAAAGGATGATGACTATGACAAACACCGTAGAAAGAGCGCTATTTGAAATCACGCCGGAGATTGAGCATTTTTCACAGCTATGTGTAAAGAATAATGCGATAGACCGCGATCTGTACACGAAGTATGAGGTGAAAAAGGGACTGCGCGACTTGAATGGAAAGGGTGTGCTGGCGGGTCTTACGAATATTTCAGATGTATGCGCCAAGAAGATTGTGAATGGCAAAGAAGTTCCCTGTGCGGGGAATCTGTACTACAGAGGATATAATATTAAGGATCTTGTAAAAGGATTTTTGAAGGAGAAGCATTTTGGATTTGAGGAGATCTCCTATCTCCTTTTATTTGGTGAACTTCCGACGGAAAAGGAGCTTGCGCTGTTTCATGATACGCTGGTAGAGAGACGCACCCTGCCGCCGAATTTTGTCCGGGATGTCATTATGAAGGCGGCCAGCCGGGATATGATGAACAGTTTGTCAAGATCTATTTTAAATCTCTATACTTATGATGTGAAAGCGGACGATACTTCCATTCCCAATGTGCTCAGACAGTGCCTGAATCTGATCAGCCAGTTTCCGATGATGATGGTATATGCATATCATGCGTATAACTATCGCAGAGGCGAAGACCTTTTTATCTATGCGCCGTCACCGGAGCTGTCAGTGGCCGAGAATATCTTGATGATGCTGAGAGAAGACCGCAAATACACAAAGCTTGAGGCGAAGATCCTCGATATGGCGCTTGTGCTCCACATGGATCATGGCGGCGGGAATAATTCTACGTTTACAACGCATGTAGTCACATCTTCCGGTACGGATACTTATTCCACGATCGCGGCGGCGATGGCCTCCTTAAAGGGACCAAAGCACGGCGGGGCTAATATCAAAGTCACGCAGATGTTTGAGGATATGGAGGAAAAAGTGTCAGACTGGACGGATGAAGATGAGGTGCGCCGGTACCTGAACGATCTTCTGGAAAAGAAAGCATTTGACCGGAAAGGCTTGATCTACGGGATAGGACACGCCATCTACTCGGTATCTGATCCGAGAGCAGATATCTTTAAAAAGTTTGTAAAGCAGCTTGCAAGAGAAAAGGGAAGAGAAAAAGAATATGCCCTTTATGAGTCTGTAGAAAAGCTTGCGCCGAAAGTAATCGCTGAAAAGCGTAAGATTTATAAAGGCGTGAATGCAAATGTTGACTTTTACAGCGGACTTGTCTATAGTATGCTGGACCTTCCGCGGTCATTGTATACACCGATCTTTGCAACGGCGCGTATCGTGGGATGGAGTGCGCACAGATTAGAGGAACTTGAAAATGTAGACAAGATCATACGTCCTGCATATAAACCTCTGGCGCCATACAGAGAATATGTGCCATTGGGAGAGCGTTAGAAGTTCGCAGGTGGGGTTCGCAGAGGAAAAGGGCAGGAAAACCGGAAAGAAAAAGACTGGCTCACAACGGATACGGAGAAGAGAGACGACCGGCATGAGATACTGAATGAGACAGACCGGGCGCGGGTGTATGAAGACTGCCATCTGTGGATGGAAAAGATTATAGAATAAACAGATGCGCGATCCCATCCGTTTTAATGGCCGATCTTCTGTTTCATCGCCCATTTATTCTGATACATATTGTAATCCGCCTCTCTCAGGACTTCCTGTAATGTTTTGTACTCTTCTCCAGACAATGCGTATCCCATCGCGATCTCAACTTTAAAGCGGTATTTTCCGTCTAATGATCTGCATGCGCTCCTCACGTCTTCCATCTCCTGCTCGATCACGTCGGATGGCACATCTACATAGAGAGCCAAGAATTCATCGCCGCCCATTCTGTAGATCTCTTTTGCGGAGACCATCTTTTCCGCTAAGAGCTGTACGGAAATTCCAATGTATACATCCCCCTCCGGATGTCCGTAGAGGTCATTTACCCTCTTCAGATTATTCAGATCGCAGAATACCAGACCGATGGGATGATCCTGATACATTCCCTTTTTGTAATCCGCTTTCATCGTATTCATTTCCAACTCATAAGCGTTGCGGTTCTTGACATTGGTCAGCGCATCCATCATTGCTTTCATCCGAAAAACAGCTTCCGGATTCTCCAAACCAAAGAAAATACCCACTGTCGCAATCGTTACATCCGCTCCTGTGAACAGCAATTCCGGCACAGCAATCTGGATCGCCTCCGCTGCGATCATGATGATGATCATGGGGATCATCGTCCTGCGCACATGCAGCGATATCGTCGGATAGTATCCTATGATCAACATTCCCCCGATCAATAAATATAAGAATGCAATCGCATATCCCACAAAGGCTGCCACTCCATAGCTATATACCGTTCCTCTTCCCTGAAGAAACTCCATCGGCAAAAACGGAAGCAGAACTATATAACCGAATAAAACTGCCAAACTCCCCCGCTGGAACCATCTTTCCAGGGATTTTAAACCAACCTGATTCACAATATAGATCAACAGTTCTCTTGCGTACAGGATGGCAAAAAGGTAAAAAAGAACATGAAGAGCCCAGTTTAACCTATCCGGGACGACATCCATACAATTCACAGAACATACGGTAATGATATCAAAAACCAGATGTCCGATTGCATATACACAGAGCTTGAAAAAACAGAAATTATCTTTTCCTACTTTATATACCCGGCTGTTTACAAACAGGAATATTAATATGACGAGGCACAGGATCTCTTCCCTTAGTATCAATAATAAATTCATCCTTCTCCCTTTCCGGCAATCGCATTCTTCCGTTGTCGAGTAAATTCTGCCTGATCATGCTGACAGAATTGAATTCAGGATTTTATTATAACACAGAAGTCAAAAAGAAGCAACTTTGGAAACCGTGATGTTTGTGTCACTATTGCGGTTTTTAGCATCATGTTTTGTAAAACAGGAAATGTTGTGGTATACTGTTCACGATAGAATTTATCTTAGATTGGTGGTAAAGGAGTTATATTGGTATGGATTTGATTACGATCAGAGAATTATACAAAAACCAGGAAAAATATCTGAACCGGACAGTGACCGTCGGAGGATGGGTAAGGAGTATTCGTGATTCTAAGACGTTCGGATTTATCGTTGTAAATGACGGAACATTTTTTCATCCATTACAGGTCGTATACAGCGATCAGTTAGATAATTTTTCAGAGGTTTCCAGGCTAAATGTTGGCGCGGCGATCATTGTAAAAGGAACCCTGGTGGCAACGCCGCAGGCAAAGCAGCCTTTTGAGATCCAGGCAGACAGCGTGGAAGTAGAAGGAGCGTCGGCGCCGGATTACCCGCCGCAGAAGAAGCGCCACGGATTTGAATATCTGAGAACGATCTCCCACTTGAGACCGAGAACGAATACTTTTCAGGCAGTGTTCCGGGTCCGTTCACTGACAGCGTACGCAATTCACAGATTTTTCCAGGAGAGGGATTTTGTGTATGTTCACACGCCATTGATCACCGGAAGCGACTGCGAAGGCGCGGGAGAGATGTTCAGAGTGACAACGCTTGATATGGACAATCCTCCGAGGAACCCGGACGGAAGTATTGACTATTCTAAGGACTTTTTCGGGAAAGAGACGAACCTTACGGTAAGCGGACAGCTTAACGGAGAGACTTATGCGCAGGCGTTCCGGAATATCTATACGTTCGGCCCTACATTCCGCGCGGAGAATTCTAATACAACAAGACATGCGGCGGAGTTCTGGATGATCGAGCCGGAGATGGCGTTCGCAGATCTTGACGATAACATGATGCTGGCGGAGGATATGCTGAAATATGTCATTGAGTATGTGATGGAACATGCGCCGGAAGAGATGAACTTTTTTAATTCCTTTGTAGATAAAGAA
>CAZNXL010000122.1:0-6291 GCA_964577075.1 uncultured Dorea sp.
GTAGTAGATTTGACACTACCGAAATGCACAAAGGAGGAAGCTATATGAACATTCTATTTATTTGCGTACTTGCTTATCTTATCCTTATGGTTGGAGTAAGTATTTATATGAGCAGGAAAAAAGTAAAGAATTCTGATGATTTTGCAGTTGCAGGAAGAAAATTACCGTTAATCATTCTAATAGGTACGCTGCTGGCTACATGGTGCGGCGGTGGCGGTATTACGGGGACTGCCGGGCTGGTTTACAGCAACGGTCCGTATTTTGGAATCCTCGTAATGGCAGGAGCTCCGCTTGGCATGGTTGTACTTTATTTTATTGCGGGAGCTGTGCGAAAAAGCACGACTTACACAATTCCTGAACTTTTTGAACTGCGCTACGGTACAACAGCAAGAGTTCTGGCAACGATCTGTATCGTATTGGCATATATCGGAACGACTGCATCACAGTTTAAAGCTGCAGGAAATATCATTTCGATCATAACAGGAATGAGGCTTGAAATTGCAACGATCATTTGTATCGCTTTCATGGTTGCGTTAGCTCTTATCGGAGGAATGGTAAGTGTGGCATATACAGATGCCTTATCTGCGTTTCTGATGCTCGGCGGATTTTTGGCGGGTATTATATGCATCAGTTCTAATCTTGGCGGATTTGGCTCTATTATGGCAAATCTGCCTGAAACCAAAAATTCTCTGTTGGGAACTCTTTCTGTGACACAGGCGGTGGGATATGTTTTACCTACTTTATTTTTAGTTCTTGGTGATCAGAATATGATCCAGCGTTTCAGTTCAGCGAAAGACAGTAAAACTGCAAAAAAATCAAATATTGGTCTTGTAATAGCAGAGATTGTCGTTTGTGCATTGATCATCGGTCTTGTTGTCTGTGCGATTGCAGTTTATCCATCTAATGATACACCGGATACGATACTGTTCCAGCTGGCAGCAGCTCATTTGCCATCAGTGATCGGAGGAATCGTTATGGCAGCCTGCATGAGCTTTATCATAACAACGGGAGACTCTTATCTGCTCTCGACGGCGTCAAATTTAACCTATGATATCTATGCAATGTATATTAAGAAGGATGCTTCTGACAAACAGAAACTGAGAACATTGCGTATCTCTATTATCATTGTTGCGGTACTGGCTTTTGTACTGGGGTTCTATTTCCCGGATATCTTATCAGTGCAGTTGTATGCGTATACGATGTATGGAGCAACGATTACCCCGGCATTAATCTGCGCGCTGTTTTATAAGAAAGCTACAAAAGCGGGCGGAGTGGCCGGAATCGTTACAGGTGCAGTCATAACCATTATATGGGATGTTATTATGAAGTCACCCGGAGGAATTAAAAGTGCAATTATCTCCGTACCGTTAGCATTTATTGCAATCTTTGCTGTAAGTATGTTGACACAAAATGGCGATAAAGTTTCGATTGAAGCTCTTTATGCACGAAGTGATGAAAAAGAAGAGTAGATTTCATTAAAGAGAATCAGCCCGGAGCGGCACAGTGAAAACTGTCCGGCTCCGGGCTGATTTTGAATGTGAGAGAAAACAATTGACAAAATAATAACGGTGTGGTATATTCAAACTAAAGTTTAAACTATGGTCTAAAATGAAAGCGGGATACCTGATTATATTTCTGGCATGAGAGGAAATAGCGATGAAAAATATCACGAACATACAGAAGTTTTCCATCCATGATGGTGACGGCATCCGTACATCTGTATTTTTTAAAGGGTGTCCTTTGAGATGCGCTTGGTGTCACAATCCGGAGACACAGCGGTATGAAAGAGAGATGCAGTTTGATAAAGAGAAGTGCGCAGGCTGTGGAACCTGTGCGCAGGTCTGTCCGGATCAGGCGATTGTTATGAAAGAAGGAAAGCCGGTTCTTGACAGGAGCGCATGTACATTGTGCGGCAAATGTGAGAACTTCTGTCCGGCCGGGATACGCAGGATCATCGGTCGCGAATATACAGTAAAAGAGCTTGTGAAGGAGCTGATGAAAGATCAGATCTTTTATGAGGATTCCGGCGGAGGAGTCACACTTTCCGGCGGAGAAGTTATGACGATGGATATAGATTACATTATAGCAATCGGAAAAGAGCTGAAGCGTCAGGACGTGACACTTGCCATTGATACATGCGGGTACGTTCCGTATGAGAAGTTTGAGGCGGTTCTTCCGTATGTGGATACATTCCTTTATGACGTGAAGGTGATGGATCCGGAGCTTCATAAAAAGTATGTGGGAGCAGATAATGAGCTGATCCTGGAGAATCTGGTCCGTCTTGCCTCGGACGGCGCAAGAATTTATATCCGGATCCCAACGATAAAAGAAGTCAATGGCAACGAAGAGAATATGAAAGAGACGATAGCGTTTCTTAAGAAACACGATATTCATCCGCCTCGGGTTAATTTGCTGCCGTACCATGATACGGGAAGCAGCAAGTATCCGAAGCTGGATATGGAATATAAGGGAACAGATTTACATGCACCGGAAAAAGAAGAGATGGAGAGATTCGTCCGGCTCTTTCAGAACGCCGGATTCCAGAACACAAAAACAGGAGGGTAAATAATATGGCGAAACTTCGTGGTATGAATGAAAGGATTCAGAAACTTCGAGAGATCAGTGTGACAACGCCTGTGCATATTGATCTTGAGAGAGCAAAGATCGAGACTGATTTTTACAAAGAGAATGATGGCAAATACTCAATCCCGGTTATGAGATCAATGGTTCTTAAGGAGTATTTTTCTAAGAAAACTCTTTATCTGGGAGACGGAGAACTGATCGTAGGTGAGAAAGGTAAGGATCCACAGGCATCACCGACCTTTCCGGAGCTTTGCTGCCATAGCGTAGAAGATATGGTGGTTATGAGCGAGCGTGAGCTTGTGTCCTTCAAGACGACAGAGGAGGATCGTAAGCTTCAGGCAGAAGAGATCATTCCATATTGGTCGGGAAGAACGATGAGAGAGAAGATCCTTGCAAGAATGACTCCGGAATGGCGCGAGTGCTACAAGGCAGGTATGTTTACGGAGTTCATGGAGCAGAGAGGACCGGGACATACATGCGGCGGCGAGCAGGTATTCACAACAGGATATTTAGATTACAAAGAAAAGATTCAAAAGACAATGGATGCACTGGATTACATTAACGATCCTGACGCGGTAAATAAATGTGAAGAACTTAAGGCTATGGCTATTTCCTGTGATGCCGTAATACTCCTTGGAGAGCGTTATCACAGGCTTGCTCTTGAGATGGCAGGGAAGGAAGAAAATGAAGCGAGAAAAGCTGAGCTTCTTCAGATTGCTGCGAATCTCGAAGTTGTTCCGGCGCATAAGCCTCAGACATATTGGCAGGCAATCCAGTTATACTGGTTCACGCACCTTGCTGTTACCACAGAACTCAATCCCTGGGATGCATTCAGCCCGGGCAGACTTGACCAGCATCTGAATCCATACTATGAAAGAGACGTAGAGGCCGGGAACCTTGATGACGAAAAAGCTCTCGAGCTTCTTGAATGTCTGTGGGTGAAGTTCTACAATCAGCCGGCGCCGGTTAAGGTTGGTATCACATTGAAGGAAAGCGCTACCTATACGGACTTTGCTAATATCAATACAGGCGGAGTTACACCGGACGGACGCAATGGTGTTAACAATGTAAGTTACCTGATCCTTGACTGCATGGATGAGATGAAGCTCGTTCAGCCGAACTCTAATGTAACTATCAGCAAGAAGACACCGGCCAGGTTCTTAAAGAGAGCATGTGAGATCTCAAGAAAAGGCTGGGGACAGCCGGCATTCTATAATACAGAGGCTCAGATCATGGAGCTTATCAATGCCGGTAAGAATCTTGAGGATGCAAGGCGCGGCGGTTCTTCCGGATGCGTAGAGACGGGAGCATGGGGAAGCGAGGCATATATCCTTACGGGATATCTTAACATTCCCAAGGTATTCCAGCTTACGCTGTTCAACGGATTTGACCAGTATACAGGAAAACAGATCGGTCTTGAGCTTGGATATGCAAAAGATTTCAAGACATATGAAGAGCTTTGGGACGCATTCAAAAAACAGCTTGAGTACATTGTTAACATTAAGATCCGCGGTAACAACGTAATTGAACAGCTCTATGCACAGGAGATGCCGGCGCCGTGCCTTTCCGTTGTGACAAACGACTGTATCTCCAATGCAAAGGATTATAACGCAGGCGGCGCAAGATACAATACAAACTACATTCAGGGCGTTGGTATCGGTACAATTACCGACTGTCTTGCATCAGTGAAATACAATGTATATGACAGGAAGAATTTCACAATGGAAGAACTGATCGAAGCCATGGAGCATGATTATGAGGGATATGATGCAATCTATCATATGGTTCATGACAAGACTCCCAAGTACGGCAATGATGATGACTATGCTGATGATATCATGCAGGATGTATTCGCACTTTACAGAGACGCCATCACAGGCCGTCCGAACATGAAGGGCGGGAAATACGGCGTGGATATGCTTCCTACAACCTGTCATGTATATTTTGGCGATGTAATTCTTGCAACAGCAAATGGAAGAAAAGCGCACAAGCCGGTATCCGAGGGTATTTCTCCTGAGAAATCCGCTGATACAAACGGACCGACAGCAGTGATCAAGTCCTGTGCGAAGATGGATCATCTTTCAACGGCAGGAACCCTTCTCAACCAGAAGTTCACACCGAACGTTGTCGCAGGCGAAGAAGGCCTTGACAATATGGCGAGCCTCATCCGCTCCTACTTCTCCATGGACGGACATCATATCCAGTTCAATGTGATCGACAGACAGACACTGATCGATGCGCAGAATCATCCGGAGGATCATAAGGACCTGATCGTTCGCGTGGCAGGATACAGCGACTTCTTCCGTAACCTTGATAAACCGCTCCAGGACGAGATCATCAACCGTACAGAGCAGTCATTTGAATAATTACATGCCTGGCAACTAAAAGATCCCGGGATTGAGAAAGCATAGTTAAAGCGCTGGCCCTCAGAGCTGTCCGGAGGAGAATTGCAGCGGGCTTAAAAGAGGTTCCGGAAAGGTCAGCCCGGCAACATTGAAGAGAATGCCGGTAATCGCAGCGATAATAAAAGGGTTTTTTGGAATCAAAGACAGCTTTGTATGATACTCCTTCTGGAATTTTCATATTGACTTGGCCTGGAAGATTGATTATATTTCTGTTAGAACAGGAAATTATATTTCATCTGACATTGTAGAAACGTTTGGCTGAAAAAAGGAGGAAAAGAGTGCATGTTAGCAGTGGTAAAAGAGCATGGCGGGCCGGGATTTGCGATCAAGGACGTTCCAATGCCTGTGTGCAGAGAGGACGATGTTGTTGTAAAGGTGCGATCCGTAGGATTTTGCGGAAGTGACGGTCCGATCCTTGCTGGGACAAGAGAAGTTCCGTGGCCGATGATACCGGGGCATGAGTTTGCCGGAGATATCGTTGAAGTCGGAGCAAAAGTGGAAGGATGGAAGATTGGAGACAGAGTCAGCGCATGTATCGTGATCGGATGCGGGAATTGTAAATACTGTATCGAGGGGAATGAGCCGCTCTGTGATCATCTCATCGAGACAGGCATCCACGTAGATGGAGCTTTTGCAGAGTATGTCCGTGTTCCGGCTAAGGTGCTGGTAAAGCTTAGAGACACTACAAGCTATGATCATGGCGCGGCCGTAGATCCTGTGGCGTCCGCCTATCGGACGGTAAAAAAGATGCCGATCACTTCGAAGGATACGGTGATGGTTCTGGGACCCGGACCGATCGGACTGTATGCCACACAGCTTTTGAAGCTGCGCGGCGCCAGAAAGATTATCGTACTGGGCGCGGATTGCGATAGAGATCGTCTGGAGATGGCGAAGAAAATGGGTGCAGATTACATCATTAATAATTCCGTTGAGGATCCTGTCGAGAGGATTAAAGAGATCACAGACGGGGAGATGCTGGATTTTGTTCATGACTGCGCGGGAGCCGTACCATTGGTGGATATCGCGATGAACGCATTGAAAAAGAGCGGTTCCTACTACATAACTGGTCTGTTCCATACGCTTGCTCCTACGGATCTTGGCAAAGTAGTCCGCAGCGAGATCAACATCTGCGGAACGATCTGCTATACACGTGAGGAATTCAAAGAATGTCTCCAGCTCATTGAGGACGGCAGAGTGAACGTGGACTCCATGATCACACACCACTATGCGCTGAAGGACATGGAACAGGCTTTCGAGATGTTCCAGTCAAGACAGGCGATCAAGATTATGCTTCATCCGTAGT
>CAZNXL010000123.1:0-6276 GCA_964577075.1 uncultured Dorea sp.
GCTTTGAATGCCGGAGCGCGGATGATCGGAGTGAACAATCGGAACCTGAAAGATTTTTCAGTGGATATGGACAACAGCCGCAGACTCCGAAACCAGATTCCGCAAGATGTATTGTTTGTCTCAGAAAGCGGGGTAAAGACCGCCGGGGATGTGGCAAAATTGCGTGAAATTGGCGCGGATGCCGTATTGATCGGAGAAACGCTGATGAGAGCGGCTGATAAGAATGCTAAGCTCTTAAAACTACGAGGTATAGTATGACAAAGATAAAATTTTGCGGACTTTCGCGTCCCTGTGACATCGAAGCCGCCAATGAGCTGAAACCGGAATATATCGGTTTTGTATTTGCATCGAAAAGCAGACGGTATGTTTCGTTTAAGGAGGCGCAGAAACTCAAAAGACAGCTTTTGCCGGGAATCAGAGCAGTCGGTGTATTTGTGAACGAATCGGCGGAGGTCATCGCTGACCTGTTAAATAGTGATGTGATTGATATTGCTCAGCTTCATGGTGACGAGGGCGAGGAATATATCGGGAATCTGCGGATGCTTACCGGAAAGCCGATCATCAAGGCGTTTCGTATCCGTGATGATGAGGATGTTCTTGCTGCAGAAAGCAGTACGGCTGACGCTGTGCTTCTTGATTCCGGAGCAGGGACAGGTGTGGTATTCGACTGGACATTGCTGCGGGACATCAAACGACCGTATTTTCTCGCAGGCGGGCTGGACATTGGTAATGTAAATGAAGCGATTGAGAAGCTTCATCCATACGCCGTGGATGTCAGCTCCGGTATCGAGATAAACGGCAGAAAGGATAAAGAAAAAATGACGGCATTTGCTGCTGTTGTAAGAAAGGAAGGAAAACTATGACAAATCCAAACGGACGCTTCGGCATTCATGGCGGACAATATATTCCCGAAACGCTGATGAATGCAGTCATTGAACTGGAGGAAGCGTATAACCACTATAAAAATGATCCCGAATTTAACAGGGAGCTTACAGAACTTTTCAACGAATATGCCGGAAGACCTTCGAGGCTTTATTATGCTGAGAAGATGACCCGCGATCTCGGCGGTGCAAAGATTTATCTGAAGCGGGAGGATTTAAACCATACCGGCGCACATAAGATTAACAACGTGCTCGGGCAGGCTCTTCTTGCGAAAAAGATGGGGAAAACCCGTCTGATCGCGGAAACGGGAGCCGGTCAGCATGGCGTTGCGACTGCAACAGCCGCGGCGCTTATGGGTATGGAGTGCGTAGTGTTCATGGGGGAAGAAGATACCATCCGTCAGGCGCTTAATGTATACCGTATGCGGCTCCTCGGGGCAGAGGTGATCCCGGTCAAAACCGGAACGGCAACACTTAAGGATGCCGTGTCAGAGGCAATGCGTGAATGGACTTCCAGAATCGACGATACACATTACTGCCTTGGCTCGGTCATGGGTCCCCATCCATTTCCAACCATCGTCCGTGATTTTCAGGCAGTAATCTCGAAGGAAATTAAGGAACAGATGATGGCAAAGGAAGGCAGACTTCCTGATGTAGTGATTGCCTGTGTAGGCGGCGGCTCCAATGCCATTGGAAGTTTTTATCATTTTATTGATGACAGGAGTGTACGGCTCATTGGCTGCGAAGCGGCGGGACGAGGCATTGATACTTTTGAGACAGCGGCAACTGTCGCCACAGGCAGTCTGGGTATCTTCCACGGAATGAAATCTTATTTTTGTCAGGACGAATATGGACAGATCGCCCCGGTATATTCGATTTCCGCAGGACTTGATTATCCCGGTGTTGGTCCCGAACACGCTTATCTGCATGACACCGGCAGAGCAGAGTATGTGCCCGTGACTGATGATGAAGCGGTAGATGCGTTTGAGTATCTGGCAAGAACTGAAGGTATCATTCCTGCCATTGAATCCGCCCATGCGGTTGCGCACGCAATAGAACTGGCGCCGACAATGGACAAAAAGAAGATTATTGTGATTACCATATCCGGCAGAGGCGACAAGGATTGTGCCGCCATTGCCCGTTATAGAGGGGAGGATATTCATGAGTAACATCAGAAGAGCATTTGAAAACGGGAAGGCTTTCATTGCCTTTATTACCTGTGGTGATCCGGATCTCAAAACGACTGCAGCCTGTGTGCGCGAAGCGGTAGGAAACGGTGCGGACCTCATTGAACTTGGCATTCCGTTCTCCGATCCAACCGCTGAGGGACCGGTCATTCAGAGTGCGAATCTCCGCGCACTGAACGGTGGTGTAACTACGGATAAAATTTTTGATCTTGTTCGTGAACTTCGGTGTGATGTAAAAGTGCCGATGGTCTTTATGACCTATGCGAACGTTGTATTTTCTTACGGTGCGGAAAAATTTATTTCTACCTGTAACGCTATTGGGATGGATGGTCTTATTCTGCCTGATTTACCTTTTGAGGAAAAAGAGGAGTTTCAGTCTGTTTGCCAAAATTACGGCGTTGATCTCATCTCGCTTATCGCACCTACATCTGAAAATCGGATCGCTATGATTGCAAAGGAGTCAGAAGGCTTTCTTTATATCGTATCCAGTCTTGGCGTAACGGGAACAAGAAGTGAGATTAAGACAGACCTTGCATCTATCGTAAAAGTAGTAAGAGAAAACACAGACGTACCGTGTGCAATCGGATTTGGTATCTCCACACCGGAACAGGCAAAGAAGATGGCTGATATTTCGGACGGTGCGATTGTTGGTTCTGCTATTATCAAGCTGATCGAAAAATATGGAAGGAATGCGCCAAAGTACGTCGGTGAATACGTGAAGTCGATGAAGGATGCGCTGCGGTAAGGCCTTCTAATGAGAGCAGACGTCTCATGGTTTCATTCTATAACATTTTACAAATGGCAAATAATTTACAATATTTTATCGACATATTTTGCAATTTATGGTAATCTACAATAAGGGGATTTATAATTGAAAGGGGAGAAAAAATTGAAGAACGTTAAGATGAGAATCGCAATTATTGCCGTTATCTGTCTGATGGCTTGTGCGATTGTCCCTGCTTTTTTTGTTGGCGCCTTAAAGACGGGCTCCATCACAATGACTGTAGGCGATAATGCAAATATTGAGCTGACGAACCCTATCTTACAGATGTTGGCGAAATATGAAGTGGCAGACGGCAATATGATCACGACTGAACGGGGCGGAAGAGTGGAAGCCTATGGTCCGGGTGAAACGGAAGTTGAGGTCAAAGTACCATTCCGTACGATGAAGTGTAAAGTGTATGTTCTTGGGTTTGAAGAGGAAGAGACAACTATGCTGACAGGGCAGACCTGTGAGCCCGAGATTGCCGGAGCGTCTTCGGAGGCAGCTTTCTATTCAAGCAATGAAGAGGTTATTGATATTGTAGACGGCAAGCTGGTAACGCTTCAGGATGGCGATGCGACAATTGTATGTACGGACAAAGGGATTGAAGTATCTCAGACCATCCATGTTGCAGGGATTGTTGCGGATAAACCTTATGTATTTACGGGTGGTCAGATGCAGTTATCTACCAACAGTGATATTTCCGGAACACCTGAAGGATGGACAAGTAACGATACTTCCGTGGCAACGGTTGATGAGAAGGGTGTCGTGACAGGTATTGGCTCAGGCTCAGCGACAGTGTCCTGTCAGACGGCAGATCACCAGACATTAACGACAACAGTCAATGTTGTAGGTATGAAGGATTCTGATCTTTTCCTATTAGCAGGTGAAGATTACTCTTCACCTTTAATTAGTGGTGAAGGTTTTGATGCAGTAGGAATCGAGTGGAAGAGTGACGACAGACAAGTAGTCCGTGTAGACGAATCCGGTAACATGAAAGCAGTTAAAGGAGGAGAGGCACAGATTACATGTTCGATAGACGGACAATCCATTACAGGAAAAGTACATGTTATGTCAATGCCTGAGAAAGCGTTTACGGCAGTTGGGTTGGATTCTGAAGTCCAGGTTGCTAATGCTGGTGATAACAGCGTGGCATGGAAGAGCAGCGACGAGTCCAAAGTTAAGGTGGAAAATGGTGTCCTCAAAGGCGTTGGGACCGGAGAGGCGACAGTCAGCGCAGTCGTGAAAGGCAAGACATTATCCTGTAATGTAACAGTAGGAAAGATGAATGAATCTTCTCTTAAGATGAAGGAAGAGGATACAAAGACTCTGACGCTGGCGGGAATTGGGGATGAAGAGGTAACATGGACTTCAGCGGACGAGTCGATCGCTCTTGTGAACGAAGATGGTGAGATTACTCCAGTGAGCGAGGGACAGACCGTCGTATATTGCAGTATCGGTCCGTCAACCATGAATATTCCGGTGACGATTGAGAAGGATGATCTTGAAGAGGAGCCGGAAGAGACAGAAAACGGGAAGGATGAGCAGATAGCAGACGGTGAGAATGCAGTAGACGAGCAGACGACAGCAGAAGAGAAGAGTAACGCACAGGAGGTCTCCGGGCAAGAGGAAAATTCCGATAAGAAGGAAAGCTCTGACAAGAAGGATACATCCAAAAAGAAAGATACTTCCAGGGAGAAAGAAACCTCTAAGAAAACAGAAGATAAAAAAACAGAGACTTCAGAAGTCAAAGATCCGGAGAAGGTAACTAATAACAGCGGTCAGTTGACAGGCCCTGAGGCAATGATTGCCTGTGGTAACTATTATAACAGCGTACTTGAAAAAGCAGCGAAGAACGGTGAGAAGTGGGTATATTCCAACAGCAGCAGATACGTGGCACAAAGCGGAACCTTTGAAAAGATGTTGTCCGGGAAAATAAGAGGCGGTAACTGTGCATCCATTGCGAACTGGGCGTTCCGTGATATGGGAATTATCAGCAACAGCCAGAAATTCTACGGAGACGGAAACGGAAATATCCGTAATTATAATTCCGGAACGAAAAGTGTGAAATCTGCACTGGATAAGAATTGCGTCATTATAAACGGGAAGAGTAAATCCTTCGGAAGTCTTGTAAAAGCCGGTAAGATAAAAGTCGGAGATGTCATCATCGGGAAAGGACATACTTTTGTTTACCGCGGAAATGGAACGGTATTTGCAAGCGGTCATGATGCGAAGTGGCACAAGGATAAGTCTGCAAAGACAGAAGATTCCAATAAGGCAGTATTTGAAAGCTGGGTGAGAAAATACAAAGGAACTTATGATGAGAAATTCAAGGTTCATTACATTATCCGAATGAAAGATAGCTTTGTTCCGAAGTATTACAGGGATGAGAATGGCAATCTTGTGAAAAACAAATAAATTTCTTAAAAATTAACTGTAGGAAAGGTGGTGTTGGAGTCAAATTCCAATACCGCTTTTCTCAATGTTACAGATCTGATAATATAGTAGAAAAAAGTGCTGCAGCGTAAAGGAGGAAGAGATGTTATACATAGGAGTTGATCTTGGAACATCGGCAGTAAAGCTGCTGTTGATGGATTCAGAAGGAAGGATTGAAAAAATAGTATCTAAGGAATATCCACTTTACTTTCCACATCCGGGCTGGTCTGAGCAAGATCCGGAGGACTGGTTTTTGCAGTCTGTGGCGGGGATTAAGGAATTAACAGCAGAGTGTGATAAATCCCGGATCGCAGGGATCAGTTTCGGCGGGCAGATGCATGGACTTGTAGCGCTTGACAAAGAGGATCATGTGATAAGACCTGCCATTCTCTGGAATGACGGGAGAACCGGCGAGGAGACGGATTATCTGAATCAGGTGATTGGAAAGAACAGACTGTCCGGATATACTGCTAATATTGCATTTGCGGGATTTACTGCTCCGAAGATTCTCTGGATGAAGAAGAATGAACCTGAGAATTTTGAAAAGATATGTAAAATCATGCTTCCAAAGGACTATCTGGCATACAGATTATCAGGATCTTTTTGTACAGATGTATCCGATGCCTCCGGTATGCTCCTTATGGATGTGAAGAACCGGCGATGGTCTGAAGAGATGATCCGTATCTGTGGAATTAAAAAAGAGCAGCTTCCCAAGCTCTATGAAAGCTGCGAAGTGGTTGGGACACTTCGCCCGGAGATTGCCGAAGAGTTGAATCTCAGTACAGAGGTAAAAATAATTGCAGGAGCGGGGGATAATGCGGCAGCGGCGGTAGGGACCGGAACAGTGGGCGACGGGATGTGCAATATCTCTCTGGGGACTTCGGGGACAATATTTATCTCAAGTAAGAATTTCAAGGTGGATGAGAATAATGCGCTTCACTCTTTCGCCCACGCAGACGGAAGCTATCATCTGATGGGGTGTATGTTAAGTGCGGCATCCTGTAATAAA
>CAZNXL010000124.1:0-6240 GCA_964577075.1 uncultured Dorea sp.
GAGTAATTAATAAAGAGCTTATCCCGGCAAATGAGATTATCGGAGCGGACCTTTTTGCGCCGGGCAGAGAGAGAGTAAAAGCACAGTTCGGGATCAATGTTACAGCCAGCAATAAGGAAGTTGTAGAAAAAGCAGATGTAGTTATCTTATCTGTAAAGCCTCAGTTCTATGCAGATGTTATTAGTGAGATCAAAGATGTTGTAAAAGATAATCACATCATTATTACGATCGCACCGGGCAAGACTCTTGCATGGCTTGCAGAGCAGTTTGGAAAGGATGTTAAGATCGTCCGCACGATGCCGAATACACCGGCTATGGTTGGCGAAGGTATGACAGCGGCATGTCCGAATGAGCATATGACAGAGGATGAGATCGCATACGCAAAGACGATCCTTGAGAGCTTCAGCAAGGTCGAGATCGTTCCAGAGAGACTTATGGATACAGTAACAGCGGTCAGCGGAAGCTCACCGGCGTATGTATATATGTTCATCGAAGCTCTGGCTGATGCAGCAGTACTTGGAGGAATGCCGAGACCACAGGCATACAAGTTCGCGGCTCAGGCAGTATTGGGAAGCGCTAAGATGGTACTCGAGACAGGGAAACATCCGGGTGAGCTTAAGGACATGGTATGCTCACCGGCAGGAACGACGATCGGAGCAGTTCGCGTTCTTGAAGAGAAGGGATTCAGAAGTGCGGTGATCGAAGCAACAAAGAAATGTGAAGAAATTTCCAGAAGCCTGTAGATAGAATCATATTTGGCCTCGATAGAAGACAGGATACAGCGGGAGCTGTATCCTGTCTTCTTTCTATGGCGCGCGATCAGGGTTTCTGCACCGGATTCCTGTTTTTTCGCCAGAGGTGTAAGAAGTCCTTTTATTTTATGAAATTGTGATGTAGAATAATGTATCAGACAAGAAAGTATACGAGGGGTGAGCGGATGAAGAGGGAACTGACGTATTTCGAGATTGACGGCGCGTTTGGCGGAAATCAGGAATGGTTTACGAATGTTGTAATGTACATGGGCGGATGCGCCGCGGCAACTGCATGCGACAGCTCGATTTATTTCGCAAAACATATGGGGCTTACAGAGCTCTATCCATTTGATATAGAGCACTTGAATAAAGAAGATTATAAAAAATTCAGCCAGATCATGAAGCCTTATCTTAAGCCGAGAGTCGGAGGCGTGAAGAAGATTTCGTGGTTTATTGAGGGGTTTCAGAGGTATATAGAAGATGTGAACGGCAATTCAGGCGGAGACCTGCCGGAGATACGGGTTGGCATGGAAGAATTTTCCGGTAATAAGAGCGCCGGAGAGGCGATAGAGTTCGTGCGGCGCAAGATTGATGAGGGGATGCCGGTTCCGTGTCTGCTTTTGCAGCATAAAGATAAGGAGCAGTTTCAGGATTTTATCTGGCATTGGTTTCTGGTGGTGGGATACGAGGAGATGCCGGGAGATCTTATGATCAAAGTGGCTACCTATGGAGAAGCGGCAGAATTTTCGTTAAGGCAGATGTGGGAGACGGGATTTGAAGAAAAAGGCGGATTTGTAGATTTGCACTTTACGAACTGACAATTATTGGGTACAATATAAAGCGGTTATGATAACATCATTATTATAGGAGAAATTATAAAAAGAGAGGTATATAGACATGGCGAATCCAATTGTTACATTTGAGATGGAAAACGGCGATATTATGAAAGCGGAACTTTATCCCGGGATTGCTCCCAATACGGTAAATAATTTTATCTCCCTGATCAGGAAGGGATTTTATGACGGACTGATCTTTCACCGCGTGATCAGCGGGTTTATGATTCAGGGCGGCTGTCCGAACGGAACCGGAATGGGTGGTCCGGGATATCACATCAGGGGAGAGTTTAAGCAGAATGGATTTACGAACCAGCTAAAGCATTCTGCGGGAGTTCTTTCTATGGCAAGAGCGATGCACCCGGATTCTGCAGGTTCCCAGTTCTTCATCATGCATAAGAACGCTCCGCATCTTGACGGCGCGTATGCGGCTTTCGGTCAGATCACGGAAGGGATGGACACTGTGAATAAGATCGCAGAAACCGCCACAGATTACAATGACAGACCATTAGAGAAACAGGTAATGAAAAAAGTCACCGTGGATACTATGGGTGCAGATTATCCGGAGCCGGAGAAGGCATAACAAAAAATACTGGCATTGATGTGCTGCACCTTGCGGGGCAGCCATTTCTATTAAATTTGGCGGAGGAATGTGCCGATGGATATGGTTCAGACAAAAAAATTAGTATTTGAATATGAAAAGCGGGATGAAGAGGGCAACGTCACCGGAAGTTCCCGTGCAATAGACGAAGTGGATATTGATGTCAAAGAAGGGCAGTTTATCGCAATCTTAGGACATAATGGGTCCGGAAAGTCCACGCTTGCGAAGCATATCAACGCGATATTAGTCCCCACGGAAGGGACTATATGGGTGAACGGAAAAGATACAAAAGATTCGGCGCAGCTTTGGAATGTAAGGCAGTCGGCGGGTATGGTATTTCAGAATCCGGATAACCAGATCATCGGTACTGTTGTAGAGGAAGATGTGGGATTCGGTCCGGAGAACTTAGGGGTTCCTACGGATGAGATATGGCAGAGGGTGGAAGAGAGCCTTCAGGCAGTGGGAATGATCGAGTACAGGCATCATTCTCCGAACAAGCTTTCCGGCGGACAAAAGCAGCGTGTCGCCATTGCGGGAGTGGTGGCGATGGAGCCCAAATGTATTGTTCTCGACGAGCCAACGGCAATGCTGGATCCGGTAGGAAGAAAAGAAGTATTAAAGACAGTGGAAACACTCCGGGAGCAGAAGAGGGTTACGGTGATTTTGATCACGCATTATATGGAAGAGGTCGTAGATGCAGATAAGATCTACGTGATGGATCACGGGAGAGTGGTTATGGAAGGCGCTCCGAGAGAGATTTTTTCCAGAGTGGAGGAACTTAAAAGGTACCGTCTTGATGTTCCGCAGGTAACGATCCTTGCAGATGAATTAAGAAAACGAGGGCTTGAGCTCCCGGCAGGGATCCTTCGCAAGGAAGAACTTGTGAAGGCGCTCTGTAAGATCGCCAGGATGCAGTGAGGCGGCGGGATGGGAAGAAGTAATATGGCGGGACAGTAAGACGATAATACAGTAAAAGCGTAGAATTGGTGGGAAATTATGTCGATCAGATTGGAACATTTGAATTATATATACAGTCCCGGAAGCGCCTATGAAAAGCATGCGCTGAAGGATATCTGTCTGGAGATCCCTGACGGAGAGTTCGTGGGGATCATCGGACATACCGGATCGGGGAAGTCAACGTTGATCCAGCATTTTAACGGGCTTATAAAGGCGACTGACGGGAAGCTGTTCTATAATGGCGAGAATATATATGAGCAGGGATATGACATGAGAAACCTGCGAAATGAAGTCGGGCTGGTTTTCCAGTATCCGGAGCATCAATTATTTGAGATCGATGTTATGTCGGATGTCTGTTTCGGACCGAAAAATCAGGGGCTGAGTGCAGAGGAGTGTAAGGAACGTGCGCTGGAGGCTTTGCAGTTAGTAGGGCTTAAGGAAACATACTACAAGGCGTCGCCATTTGAATTGTCCGGGGGACAAAAAAGGCGCGCTGCCATTGCCGGGGTTCTTGCTATGCGCCCGAAAGTTCTGGTGTTGGACGAGCCGACGGCGGGGCTTGATCCGAAGGGAAGAGATGATATCTTAGACCAGGTCGCGTATCTTCATAAGCAGACAGGCATGACGGTTATACTTGTCTCACACAGCATGGAGGATATCGCAAGATATGCGGACCGTATTATTGTGATGAATCAGGGAAAGGTTATGTATAACGATAAGCCGAAGCATGTGTTTGCACATTTCAGAGAACTTGAGAAGGTCGGACTTGCAGCTCCTCAGGTAACATATATGATGCATGATTTAAAAGAGAGCGGATTTTCGGTGAATGTTGATGTGACGACAGTGGAGGAAGCCGCCGATGAGATTATGAAAGCATTGGAGAAAAGACAATGATTCGAGATATTACGATAGGACAATATTATCCGTCAAAAAGTGTACTGCACCGTCTGGATCCCAGGGTGAAGCTTGTGTCAACCCTTCTGTATCTGGTGTCTTTGTTCCTTTTTAAGAGCATCTCAGGGTACCTGATCGCTACGCTGTTTCTTTTTACTGTCATCAGAATGTCGAAGGTGCCTTTTAAGCATATTGTAAAGGGACTTAAGCCCATTGTCATGCTGCTTATGATCACGGTGATCTTTAATCTGTTTCTGACAAGAAACGGGGACGTATTATTCCATGCAGGAATTCTTACCGTCACGGAGGGCGGACTTGTAACGGCAGTATATATGGCAGTGCGTCTTGTCTATCTGATCATAGGAAGCTCACTTATGACATTTACTACGACTCCCAATGAGTTGACGGACGGGATAGAGGCGCTTCTGCATCCTCTTAATAAAGTGCGCGTGCCGGTGCACGAGGTAGCGATGATGATGTCTATTGCGCTGAGGTTTATTCCCATACTTTTGGAAGAGACTGATAAGATCATGAAAGCGCAGCAGGCAAGGGGAGCAGACTTTGAGAGCGGCAATATTATCCAGCGGGCAAAAGCCATGATACCGATCCTTGTGCCGCTGTTTGTATCGGCCTTCCGGCGCGCCAATGATCTTGCCATGGCGATGGAAGCAAGATGCTACCGCGGAGGAGAGGGAAGAACCAGGATGAAACCGCTCAGATATGAGAGCAGGGACAGAATTGCGTATATTGTTGTAATTGTTTATGTAATAACAGTGGTGCTGGTCGGAAGGCACGTACCACTGCGGGTGTGGATATTTTAATTGTAGATGATTTTAATTGAGGAAATTGTATGAAAAGAGTGAGAATTGTTGTTGCCTATGATGGTACGAATTATTGCGGCTGGCAGATTCAGCCCAATGGGATCACTATTGAAGAGACTCTGAACCGGGAGATCAGTAAAGTGACAGGGGAGGATATCCACATCATCGGCGCAAGCCGGACGGACTCCGGGGTACATGCACTGGGGAATGTAGCGGTATTTGACACGGATTCTCCGATCCCGCCGGAGCGCATGGCGTATGCTGTTAACCAGAGAATGCCGGAGGACATTGTGATCGTAAGTTCGGATGAAGTGGCGCCTGACTGGCATCCGCGTTATCAGGATGAAGTGACAAAGACGTATGAGTATCATATATATAATGCATCGGTACCCAATCCTTTGAAAAAAAGATATAGCGCCTTTGTGTCATTCCCGATGGATATAGAAAAGATGAGAGAAGGCGCGGCATATCTCGTGGGAGAACATGACTTCGCAAGCTTCTGCAATGTGAGAGCCAACGTTACGGATACGGTTCGCAGGGTAGACAGTATAGAGATTACAAAGGAAGGCGCTGAGATTGTCTTAAGGATTACCGGGAACGGTTTTTTATACAATATGGTCCGGATCATTGCGGGGACTCTGATCCGCGTGGGAAGAGGATTCTACACGCCAGACAGAGTAAAGGAGATTTTAGAGGCAAAAGAGCGGACAGAGGCGGGAGTCACGGCTCCGCCCGGCGGACTTGTGCTTGTAAAGATTGATTATGTCCAGTATTTAACAGAGATGATAAATGGATAACAAAATTCAAAAAAAATAAAAGCTGGATAAAAAGCTTCAATTAACCATATAAAAAAAGAAAAAATACAAAAAATACAAAAATATAACTATACAAATCAAAATTCTGTGATAATATAGATATACATATACTTTATCGTGCGAGGCACGTTCATGCGGAGCATTCTGTTAGAGAATGCCCGAATGAATACATTGTTGATTAGTGGTGATCAGCAGAAAAAATGAATGGGAGGTTTGTATATGGAAGTTTTATTAAAACTGGTTCCGGCATTTGGTATGGCTGCTCTGTTATTTGCAGCGATGCTTGCGGCAAGGGTTAACCGTCAGGATGCGGGAACTGACAAAATGAAAGAGATTGCAGGTTCCATTAGTGAAGGGGCAAAAGCATTTCTGACCGCGGAGTATAAGATCCTTATTATATTTGTGGCGGTTCTTTTTGTACTTATTGGAATCGGTATCGGGAACTGGATCACAGCAGGATGCTTCGTTCTCGGAGCCTTATTTTCTACACTGGCGGGCTATTTCGGTATGACAGTGGCAACAAAGGCTAACGTAAGAACAGCGAATGCTGCGAAGGAGAGCGGAATG
>CAZNXL010000125.1:0-6097 GCA_964577075.1 uncultured Dorea sp.
CAGTAATTATTCACATTATCGATCTTACCCTCTAACTCCGTCAGTTCGTGATAATGTGTGGCAAACAGGGTTTTTGCGCCCAGAAGCTTACTGTTACTGATGTGTTCAATAACTGCCCATGCGATACTCAGCCCGTCAAAGGTGCTGGTTCCACGTCCGATCTCATCGAGAATAAGAAGGCTTTTATTCGTGGCGTTTCTTAAGATATTGGCAACCTCCGTCATCTCAACCATAAACGTACTCTGTCCTGACGCCAGATCATCGGATGCTCCCACTCTGGTAAAGATCCGGTCTACCAGTCCGATATCGGCGGAAGCAGCCGGTACAAAAGAGCCGATCTGTGCCATGAGGACGATCAGAGCAGTCTGCCTCATATAGGTGGATTTTCCTGCCATATTAGGGCCCGTTATGATGGAGACTCTTTTTTTCTTATCGTCCAGATATGTATCATTTGCTATAAACAGGCCATCGGGGATCATCTTTTCCACTACGGGATGGCGCCCCTCCTTAATATCGATCACACCTTTTTCATTGATCCTGGGGCGCACGTAATTATTCTTTTCCGCCACGAGCGCCATAGAGGCGAGAGCGTCAAGCTTAGCTACAGCTTTCGCGGTATCCTGGATCCTGACAACCTGCGAAGCGATCCGGTCCCGTACCTCGCAGTAAAGCTGGTACTCCAGCGCATAGAGCTTATCTTCTGCGCCGAGGATCGTATCTTCCAGTTCTTTTAATTCCGGAATGATATAGCGCTCCGCATTGGCAAGTGTCTGTTTCCTCATATAGTAATCCGGTACCATTTTTTTAAAGGAATTCGTAACCTCCAGATAATAGCCGAAGACTTTATTGTATTTGATCTTAAGATTCTTGATCCCGGTCTTTTCGCGCTCATCAAGTTCAAGCTTTGCAAGCCATTCTTTCCCATCTGATTTTGCAGCCCTGAGCCTGTCCACTTCTTCGTTGTAGCCTTCCCTGATGATACCGCCCTCTTTCATGGCAAGCGGCGGGTCTTCTACAATAGCCTGCCTCGTCAGATCACAGAGATCTTCTAACGGATCCAGCGCTTCATAAATTTCTTTCAGAAGCGGACTTTTCATTTCACTTAATATGTATTTGATATGCGGGAGCATAGATAAGGACGTCTGAAACGCAAGAAGATCTCTCGGATTCGCCGATTGATACGTGATCTTGCTGATCAGCCGCTCCAGGTCATAGACCGGGCTTAAATACTCCCGGATCTCTTCCCTTGAGATGGCATTATCCTTGAGCTCCGCTACTGCCTGCTGTCTTAAGATGATCAATTTCTTACTGATCAGCGGCTGCTCGATATATTTTCTAAGGGTGCGTGCGCCCATAGCCGTCTTTGTCCTGTCCAGTACCCACAGAAGAGAGCCTCGCTTCTGCTTCTCCCTCAGTGTCTCGCACAATTCAAGATTCCGTCTCGTAGAACTGTCAAGCAGCATAAAGGCTCCTGTCGTATAGGGCACAAGCTTCGACATCTGAGACAGGGACGCCGTTTTTTGGGTATCCTTAAGATACAAAAGTAGTGCTCCTGCCGCGATCACGCCGCATTCATATTCTGCTATTCCAAGGCCTTCAATACTTTCCGTATGGAAATGTTCGGTAAGTGACCGCCTGCACAACACATCGTCAAAGTACCATGAATCCAGAGCATAGAGTGTAATTCCGAGACGCTCCTTCAGATCATCAGGGTCCATACCGCTCATATAAAAAGCCTCATTGCATATCAGCTCCGAGGGCATGAATTTGAAGATCTCGTCAAACAGCTTTTCACTGTTCTCTACCTCTGTCACAAAATAATCTCCCGTTGTCACATCAGCTACAGATATCCCATAACGATCCGCAATGTATACAACACTCATGATATAATTATTTTTCGTCTCGTCAAGTGACTGGGTATCTAAGTTAGTTCCCGGAGTAACGATACGCACTACATCGCGCTTTACCAGCCCTTTCGCAGTGGCGGGGTCCTCCAATTGTTCACAGATCGCAACTTTATAACCCCTGGCGATCAGACGGTTCAGATATCCGTCCACAGAATGGTAAGGGACGCCGCACATCGGTGCGCGCTCTTCAAGGCCGCAGCTTTTTCCTGTTAACGTGATCTCCAGTTCTTTTGACACTTTGATCGCATCGTCAAAAAACATTTCATAAAAGTCACCTAATCTATAAAAGAGAATGCAATCAGGATATTCTTCTTTTGTCTTCATATACTGCTGCATCATTGGTGTTAATTCGCCCACATTTTTTCTCCTCTTCTGAATGTTAAGCCGCTATAAAAATATAAGCGTTTACATTTTAGTATAGCATCTTTGAATCAGATTTTAAAGGAAGAAATTAGAATACGTGATAATGAGGTTTCGGTTCCTGATAAATCCAGTGCATAAGGTATCCGCTCAGGATGATCCCGGTTGCTGTCAGCCCGGAGAAAATGACCATAAAGGGCACGCAGATCTGCCCGAAAAGCTGAAGCGGCAGGGCGCTGTAATCCCAGACATTGAGATGAAGCCATTTATTTACAATGATCCCGGTAATAAATTCCATAGAGGTCACAAAGATCATACACCGGATAAGCTGCAGCCACAAAGGATCCTCCCACAAGAGTATCCTTCCCTGCACAGCACAGAACACAAAGCATACTCCGCCCAGCACAAACATGCTCCAATGCGAGGAACTGCGGAAGATCATCTCAAATGTATAGTAGATACTGCCTCCGACAGCCCATAAAAATAAATACTCACTCAGTTTCTTCATATAAAAAAAGCCCTCACTTATGTTCTCACTACATAGTTTGAGCGTTTTTCTCTATAATATGGGTGGTATATATTCCCGCAAGGCTAAGATTCTCTTTGGACCATCTCTCCAATATAATAAAAGCCTCTGCATTCTTTCAAATACACATCCACATAACTTCCGATCAGTTTTTCTCTTCCCGAAAAATGCACTAACAGATTGTTGCTCAGTCTTCCCGTCACCATAGAGCGGTCATGCTCGCTTACGGATTCCACAAGCGCCTCCTGTACGGAGCCTTCGTGTACAGCGCATACCTCACCGGCAATGGTCTGTACTTCTTTCAGAAGACGATCGAAGCGTCTTTTGATCACATCCTCAGACACCTGTTCCTCCATTACGGCAGCAGGCGTCCCTGTCCGCCTGGAATAGACAAATGTAAATGCGCTGTCATAGCGTACCTTTCTTACCACATCTAAAGTCTCTAAAAAATCCTCCTCGGTCTCTCCCGGGAATCCCACGATAATGTCTGTTGTAAGGGAAATATCCGGTACCGCGGCCCGAAGCTTCCGCACAAGCTCAAGATACTGCTCTTTCGTGTACCTGCGGTTCATCTTCTCCAATATCCTCGTGCTTCCTGACTGCACGGGAAGATGAAGATGTTTGCAGACCTTTTTAGAATGGGCCATTACTTCTATAAGCTCATCCGACAGATCCTTCGGATGGGAGGTCATAAAACGGATCCTCTTAAGCCCTTCAATTTTTTCAACCTCTGTAAGAAGCTTTGCAAAAGACATGGGATGATCCAGTGTCTTTCCGTAAGAATTCACATTCTGTCCCAGAAGCATGACCTCGCTTACACCGTCTGCCACAAGACGTTCGATCTCCCGGATGATTGCCTCAGGCTCGCGGCTTCTCTCTCTTCCTCTTACATAAGGCACGATACAGTAGCTGCAGAAGTTGTTGCATCCGAACATGATATTAACGCCGGATTTAAAAGCATATTTTCTTTTGTTTGGCAGGTCTTCTACGATCTTATCCGTATCTTTCCATATGTCGATCACCATCCGCCCTGCCTCAAATCTTGAGACCAAAAGCTCGGCAAATCTGTAGATATTGTGGGTACCGAATATAATATCTACAAAAGAATAGCTCTTTTTCAGCTTCTCCACTACTTCCGGCTCCTGCATCATACATCCGCATAAGCCGATCATCATGTCAGGATTCTTCCTTTTTCTGGGCTTTAATTGCCCAAGCCTTCCGTATACACGCGTATTGGCATTCTCCCGGACGGTACAGGTATTATAGATCACGAAATCCGCCTCATCCTCCGCCGCCTCCACATAGCCGATCTTTATAAGGATTCCGCGAAGCTTTTCGGAGTCTCTCGCATTCATCTGACAGCCGAAAGTCGTCACGCAAAATGTCATGGGGCGTCCAAGTTTCACAGACTTTGAGGCGATATATTCTCTGGCTCTTTCTATGTAGTAGTACTGCCTCTGTGGTTCTGTGTCCGGGATGTTGCCGGTGATGTTATCAGACAAACCGGTTTTTTGTTTCATCATATTCATAATCTATTCCTCTCAATGTCCTGGTGATCCTATCCTTCTCTGCGTGCATATCCGCACACAAAGCGTCCAGAGAAGAATAGTGATCACGGAGCTTTGTATTTACGACGCTTAATAAGATCATAGGATCTTCAGGTAACCTCACACTCATCAAATCAGCTCCTCTGTCTCTTCTGCCATGGGTTAATAGCTGAGCGATTCCGTAAGTATCATATCCATCTTACAGTCATTCTCATCGTTTGGTACCTTTTCCATGATCTGAACATCAAAAGCGATCCCCATCTTGATAAGATTCGGGCGCTTTCTAAGATACCTGTCATAATAACCTCTGCCGTATCCCACGCGATTGTATTCCTTATCAAAGGCAACACCGGGGACGATCATAAGCCCGTCATTACCGGGGGCTTTTTCACTGTCCCCTGACGGTTCCAGAATCCCAAAGGTTCCTCTTTTCAGTTCACTTATGGATCTGACCAGATAAAAATCCATATCATCTTTCGAGACTTTCGGAAGCCAGACATCTTTCCCGAGACGCCACGCCTCCTCCATAATATGCACAGTCTCCACTTCACCATTAAAATTCATATAACAATACAGATCCGTTGCCTCTCGGAAGCTATCGCTTTCAACTACTTTTTTTGTGATCGTTTCCGCCGCAGCTTTCCATTCGACAGCGTCGATATTGCGGCGGATTTTTTTTATCTGATTTCTAATTTCCTGCTTTGTTTCCAAATTTCTCCCCCAGGTCCGTAATACTTCCATCCGGTTCTTTTATTGAAATATTATTCAGCTGTCCTCTTAAATTGCGCTTAAAAGAATCAATATACTCCCTTCTTAATACTCGCTGTTCTTTTAATTCTTCCGCATTCAGACCTTCTGATTTTGACTTATGGTATAATTCATTGATACGTGCGATCTTATTATCATTCATGCTTTTCATCCTCTGCTCCTGTATATTGTAAAGATAGAAAACTTTTTTTATCTTACACCAAATCATTCAGAAAGTCTACATCAACTGGAATAATTTTCAAGGAACCCATACAAAGCTTCCTGCGTTTCTATATATTTTCCTTTTACAAGCTCTTCCTGAATTTTCTCCGGGAGTTCCTCGCAAAAAATGTCTGTATATTCATAGACGGTTTTTTTATCACTTAAAAATACTGCCACATAACCGTTCACATTTTTAAGATAGTAGCAATCTTCCTTAAGAGCATGTCCGTCCGCTGTCACCGACTCCTCAGCCTGTGCGCTTGCGGCCTCCTCCTTTGCCTTGATTCTCTTTTCTGCCTTCTCTCTGGCGATTTTATAACTGAACTGACAGGCAAACGTAACCGCCAGAGCCAGAAGCAACACAGTCGCAAAAAAGCCAATACCGTACTTGTTTCTCATAAAAACAACTCCTTTTTTATACAGTATTGACGATTTTGGATCGTTTATACAAAAATGTGTTTAACGGAAAAGGTGGAGCTTCCTGCATAATCTTGCCAAAGCAGCGCCCTTGGGCATCTCGCGCATCTCGGACTCCGTAATTCCGCCCAGGAAGATCAGGCTTACCACGTAAGCGGCTATCGCGATCGGAATTACTACCACAGTTGCAATCTTTGTGCCAACAAAAAGTTCAAAAAGAAGATGCACTACCAAAGTTATGACTCCCATGATCGCAGAAGCAATGACCGGTATTACAAAGGTCTTCTTCTGTTCCTGAACATAGCCCACCTTCTGTCTTAAGGCGTGAGAATTTAACATGGACGCCGAGGCAGCAAATACGATCTTGCTGA
>CAZNXL010000126.1:0-6080 GCA_964577075.1 uncultured Dorea sp.
TTCAATCTCTTTTAAAAGCTCCGGGGTGAAATGAAGCCCCGCCGTAGGCGCCGCCGCCGAACCGGTATGCTTTGCGTACACGGTCTGATAGCGGTTTTTATCCTGAAGCTGGTGAGTGATATAAGGGGGAAGAGGCATCTGACCCAGCTGATCTAAGATCTCCTCAAAAATGCCTTCAAAGGAAAACCGGATCAAACGGTTCCCTTCCTCTGCAATATCTATGACCTCTCCTACTAAAAGTCCGTCGCCGAAGCTGATCCTCGCTCCGGCTTTTGCCTTCCTGCCCGGCTTTACAAGTGTCTCCCACGTATTATTTTCTTTCCTTTTCAACAATAATATTTCTATCCTGGCATCTGTCCCTATCTTAGAACCGATAAGCCTTGCCGGAATTACTTTTGTATCATTGATAACAAGACAGTCTCCCTCTCTTAAATATTCTGGAATCTCTTTGAATATATGGTGGGAAACAGCCCCAGACTTCTTGTCAAGGACAAGAAGCCTGGAGCTGGAACGATCCTCTAAAGGATCCTGTGCGATCAAGTCTTCCGGCAATTCATAATAAAAATCCTGACGTTTCATAAATTATGAATCCCTTTCTGTTCCTCCTGTTTCTTCAGAGGCCGCTTTCTCTTCCTCTGGTTTTGTCAGCCGGTATCCGCTGCTTTTATATTCAGAACCTTGTTTATCTTCTTTTTTCTCTGCATGTATGACTTTTATCTTTTTGGCATAAATCACCCTTGTATCGCAGAGGATATCATGCAGTCCCCGTTTTTCCCGGTCAATCCCGATCAGAAGATAGCCGATACAAAATAGGATCCCGCTCAGAAAACGGCCCACAGTTTCCCGGTACGCAACTGTGAATAATCTCAGCTTTTTCTCATCCCCGGCGTATACTACGCGAAGATTCATCGCCTTTTTCCCGATCGTGGTCCCAGTACAATAAGTAAACAGGATAAAATAGCATACTTCGCAGAGATACAGCACGATGTCCTTCAAATTATACCGGAACAATATATTTCCGCCAATGGCTGTTCCTTCCAGCGCCGACATAACACCTGACATGATCAGCCTGACAACGAGAAGACCGGCAAATACTATCATGCTGTCTATCATGTAGGCGGCAAGGCGCACCCAGAATCCTGCATACTGTACTTCCTGATTATCGTAATTGTTCTGCATAGTACATCAGCACCCCGCTTTCTTCTTCAGCCGCGGTCTCTTTTAATATCTGTGCCTCTGACTTCGGAACCAGTTCAGACGCTTTTGAGAATAATTCTGCGAATATGTTGTCCGTGCTCTCCAGCTGATAGAACTCACTAACTCCTAATTCCCGACTCATCTCATCCTTCACGTCTTCATACAGGCCAATCTCGTCTATCAATCCGTTTTCTTTTGCCTGTTTTGCGGTGTAGGTACGTCCATCCGCCAGTTTTTTTACATCCTTCCTGGACATATTTCTTCCATCAGCGACCTTTTCCACAAAGCTTTCATAACATTCATCCACCTGAGACTGGTAGATTGCGATCTGCTCTTCCGTCATCTGACTGCTGTCCTTATTCTTACCGCTGGTAATACTGACGTAACGTATCCCGAGTTTCTCATACAGCTCCGTCATATCATATCCGGACATAATGACCCCGATAGAACCTGTCGTCGTGTTCGGGTTGGCATAGATCTTATCCGCCGGCACAGAAACCATATATCCCCCGGATGCCGCATAATGCGCCATATAATCCCAGATCGGACGTCCTGTCTTTTCTTTATATTCCTGAAGCTTCAGATACAGTTCCTCGGATTCGTAAACCGCGCCGCCCGGAGAATCCACATATAACAGCATTCCCTGATTATTCTCATCATCTATAAGCTCGTCAATATAATCCAGAGTAGTATTGTGCTGATAGCTTTGTGCTGTTTCAAACAGATTTGACTGCGTCTGTTCCTGGATGGTTCCTGACACCTCTACAACTGCGATATAATCTTTTTTCGGTGCATCAAAATTCACGCCGCCTGTTAAGGTAAGCGCTTCTTTTACGGTCTGATCCAGTGATTTCCGGGATATTGTGTTGGTAACAACACTGCTCACGCCGACAACGATGAATAACCCTGCTGCCACTACAAGACCGATCAACTGCTTTTTCTTCATGTATACCTCTTTTCTTACTTACGAAGCTCAATCCCCATAGACTCCAGCGCTTTTAAGATATGCTCCATAGTCTCTGTAACCTCCGCATCTGACAAGGTCTTATCCTTTGCACGAAACACGATGGAATATGCTACGGACTTAAAGCCTTCCTTAATCTGAGAACCTTCGTAAATGTCAAACAATGCATAGCTTTCCAGATATGCTCCGCCCTTCTTTTCAATAACTTCTTCCACCTGTCCTGCCAGAATTTCTTTTGGCATTACCATACTGATGTCGCGGTTGACTGCCGGGAATTTTGCGATTCCTTTATATTTTCTGTCAAATGTAGCATACTCTACAATTTCCGGCATGTCAACAACTGCAACATAAGCTCTTGTGCCAATTCCATAAGTATCCGCCACGTCCGGATGTACTTCTCCAAGATAACCTACAACTTTTCCGCTGTAAATAATATTTGCCTGACGTCCCGGATGGAGGAAAGGCTTGCCTGCTTTCGGATCATAAGTTTCTTTTCCGTGGAGACCTATCTTCTCAAAGAACTCCTCAATCACGCCCTTCATACTGAAGAAATCTCCTTCTCCGTACATTCCGAGTGTGAACTGCATTCTTTCCTCCGGAAGCTCTGTGAGCGGAAGAGCTTTCGGAATATAAATATTTCCAAGTTCATATAGCTTTACGTTTTTATTTCTGCGGTTGTAGTTTGTTGCCAGTGATGTCAGCATTCCATTTAAGGAAATAGTACGCATAATGCTGTAATCTTCTCCCAGTGGATTCATGATCTCTACCACATTTCTAAGCGGTGAATCCGCCGGGATCAACAGTTTATCGAACACTTTAGGACTCTCAAAGGAATATGTCATGCCCTGGCTGAATCCGCAGAATTCTGCAATGTCACGTGCGATCTCCTCAATTCTTAGTTTGAATGAAAGTTTGCCTGTTGTAGCTTCTCCTTTCGGAAGTGTTGTCGGAATATTATCGTATCCGTAGAATCTTGCAACTTCCTCTGCCAGATCCGCCGTGCAAGACAGATCGTGACGGAAAGTCGGCGCGATCACTTCATTGGTTTCCTCATCATATTCAAGATCGAGCATCTTGAAGTAAGAAATCATATCCTCTTTGGAAATTTCTGTGCCAAGCAGTGCGTTGATCTTTCCTGCGTCAAATGGCACTCTTACCGGCTCTTGTTTCTTGCCGTATACGTCAACCATGCCGCCTACGACTTCACCGGCGCCCATCTCTTCTACAAGCTGGCATGCACGGTTAATAGCTGCCTCGGCGTTATTCGGATCAAGCCCTTTTTCAAACTTACCGGAAGCATCCGTTCTAAGTCCGACTTTCTTGCTTGATTTGCGGATATTTGTACCGTCAAAACATGCTGCTTCAAAAAGCATTGTATGAACGTCATCTGTGATCATAGAGTTTTCACCGCCCATGATACCGGCGATACCGACAGATTTTTCACCGTCACAGATCATCAGCACGGAATCATCCATCTGACGCTCCTGTCCGTCTAATGTCACGAACGTTTCATCCTTTCCGGCTCTGCGGACGATGATCTCACGGCCGGCAATTGTATCAAGATCATACGCATGCATCGGCTGTCCGTACTCTTCCATTACATAGTTTGTAATATCAACCAGATTATTGATCGGGCGGATACCTACAGAAGCAAGTCTTCTCTGCATCCACTTCGGTGACGGACCGGTCTTAACATTTTTCACTACTCTTGCACAGTATCTCGGGCAAAGCTCTGTATCCTTTACAGAAACCCTGATATAGTCGTTCACATCTTCATCATTTCCCGTCTCTGTCACAACCGGCGGAATGAATTCCTTGCGGAAAGTTGCCGCCGCTTCTCTTGCGATACCAATAACGCTGAAGCAATCTACTCTATTGGAGGTAATCTCATACTCGAATACCACGTCATTTAACCCGAGAGCCTCGATTGCACTCGTACCCACTTCCACATCGTCTTTAAAAATATAGATTCCGTATTCCGGTGATTCCGGATACATATCCCTGTTAGAGCCAAGCTCTTCGATGGAGCACATCATACCAAAGCTCTCCACTCCGCGAAGCTTACCTTTCTTAATCTTCACGCCGCCTTCAACGCGGGTTCCCGGCTCGTGGCCTCCGGCCACGCGTCCTCCGGCCAGTACGACCGGAACCTTGTCTCCCTCTTTTACATTCGGAGCGCCTGTAACGATCTGCACTGTCTCGATCCCTGTATTCACCTGACAGATGATCAGCTTATCCGCATCCGGATGCTTCTCGATCTTGTCAATCTGGCCTACAACGATCTTGTCAAGATCCGCATCCAGCCTTTCATATCCTTCCACCTTTGTCCCGGACAATGTCATCGCATCCGCGTATTCCTGCGCCGTAACATTAAGATCCGGAACATATGCTTTTATCCATGATAATGATGTATTCATTTTTCTCTCCTTTCGCTTAGTGCATGTACCTAAAATTGTTTTAAAAATCTGATGTCATTTTCGTACAACAACCTCATATCATCAATCTCATATTTGAGAAGTGCGATACGCTCAAGCCCTACACCGAATGCAAATCCGGTATATTCATTCGGATCTATACCGCACATTTCAAGTACATGCGGATGTACCATCCCGCATCCGAGAATCTCAATCCAGCCGGAACCCTTACAGAAACGGCATCCTTTGCCACCGCATTTAAAGCAGGATACATCTACCTCTGCACTCGGCTCTGTAAACGGGAAATGATGCGGACGGAACTTCGTCTTTGTGTCCGGTCCGAATAATTCTTTCGCAAATACTTCCAAAGTTCCCTTCAAATCTGCAAAAGAAATATGCTTGTCAATTACCAGACCTTCAATCTGGTGAAAGGATGGTGAATGTGTCGCATCTACTTCATCAGAACGAAATACTCTTCCGGGCGCGATCATACGGATCGGAAGCTTACCCTGTTTCATCACACGCGCCTGCACCGGTGATGTCTGAGTACGTAACACGATATCTTTATTAATATAGAAAGTATCCTGTTCATCCTTTGCCGGATGGTCAGCAGGAATATTTAATTTTTCAAAGTTGTAAAGATCATACTCTACTTCCGGTCCTTCTACCACTTCATATCCCATACCAATGAAGATTCTCTCTACCTCTTCCAATGCAATCATGTTTGGATGACGGTGTCCTACCGTATTTTTCCTGGACGGAAGCGTAACATCGATCACTTCCCGTTTCATCTTTTCTTCACGGATTGCGCGCTCCATCTTCTGCCTGCTTTCTTCTAAGACAGACTCTATGGCAGCCCTTGTTTCATTCACAAGCTGTCCCACCTTCGGTCTGTCTTCCGGCGCTACATCCTTCATTCCTTTTAATACTGCTGTAAGCTCTCCTTTTTTGCCAAGGAATCTTACGCGTACATCATTCAATTTTTCCGGCGCATCCGCTGATTCGATAGCCTTCAGCGCTTCATCTTTGATGCTTTGCAACTTTTCTTTCATAGTTTTCCTTCCTTTCTCCTGTCATTCGATGAGTTGTGGACGGGGATGATAAAACATCCCTGCCACCAATAAAAAATCCCCGCCCCCCTAAAAAGGGACGAGGTTACATACCCGCGGTACCACCCTGATTCCTGCAACTCTCCCTGCAGGCGCTCATTCATTGCTTAACGTGCATACACGGCATCTCCTACTGTCATTTCAAAGACACAGCTCACGCGGGAAATTCGATCACCATCTGAACCTGAGGAAACTTTCAGCCGGGGATCTCCTCTCTCTGATGGAAAATGGTTCTCTACTTACGCGGTCATTGCTTTTATCTATTCATACTCAATCATTGTAACATAAGAAACCTGATTGTCAAGATGGAAATCCTCATCAGTGCTTTTTTAAATTTTTTTTCTCTTCCTTTTTCCCTGAAGAGAATAGTTCATCGCGCAGTAACACATTGATCTC
>CAZNXL010000127.1:0-6078 GCA_964577075.1 uncultured Dorea sp.
CTCAATACGCTTCACTGCCTGCGGTCTTAATTCCTCCATCATCTTCTCGGAAGTCATGCCTGTGAACTGGAAGTACTGTTCTAAGGTAAGTCCCTGTGACTGGATCCTCTGAGCAAAATCATTGGCCAACTGATCAACCTGTGTATCGATCATTGCATCCGGAATCTCATAGGAAGCGTTTTCCACTGCTTTTTCAACAGCCTGATCCTCCTGTTTTCTCCTGCCTTCGGCTGCCTTCTGCTCTTTGATCTTTGCCTTGACATCGGCTTTATATTCATCTAATGTATCAAACTCAGAAACTTCTTCCGCAAATTCATCATCGATCTCAGGAAGCTCTTTTGTCTTAATCTCATGTACTGTACATTTGAAGACAGCATCTTTTCCCTTAAGATCTTCTGCATGATAATCTTCCGGGAAAGTTACATTCACTTCTACTTCTTTTTCTGCCTCCGCACCGACAAGCTGCTCTTCAAATCCCGGAATAAAGGAGCCGGAACCGATTGTCAGCGGATAGTTCTCGCCCTTTCCGCCCTCGAAGGTTTCCCCGTCTACAAAGCCTTCAAAATCAAGAATTACTTCATCACCGTCCTGTACTGCACGGTCTTCTACTGTTACAGTTCTTGCATTCTTCTCGGCTTCCGCCTGGATCTTTTCATCTACTTCCTTCTGTGTCACGCGCGTAGATACTTTATCAACTTCAAGTCCCTTATACTCTCCGAGTGTAACTTCAGGTTTAACAGCCACTTCCGCTGTAAAGATGAATGGCTTTCCCTTCTCGATCTGAACAACATCAACGGACGGTCTGGACACGATCTCAAGCTCGCATTCATCATAAGCTTCCGCATATGCCTTCGGAATGATCTCATTTGCTGCATCGTCATAAAAGATTTCAGCGCCATACATCTTCTCGATCAACTGACGCGGAACCTTACCTTTGCGGAAGCCCGGAAGGCTGATTTTGTTTTTCTGCTTCATATATGCACTCTGAAGCGCTTTTTCTAAATCATTGGCAGGAACCTCGATGGTAAGCTTCGCCATGTTTTTTTCTGATTTTTCTACCTGTAAACTCATTTACTATATCCTCCTGTTTCTATCCCATCTCTCTGGCAGGTACAAAATGGGCATACTGCATTACATTCACTAATGAAGTATATCACAAACGTTTCTAAATATCTAGCCCCCGATTTCATCTAAACGAAGGATTTTTTTAATCAGATTATCCATGTCATCTTCATCGATGGCATAGACGCCGTCACTATCTGCTTTTACTTTCAGGATAACCGTCTCTTTTTCTCCGTACTTCGTATCTTCGTAAGCTTTTTCAAGCAGATCATATGCGTGATCCGCGATATCCGTAAGGACCTGAGCTTCAATCTCTTCCTCACTTCCCGTATATCCTCCGGCTTTTACCTTATTAGAGATCTTGATGGAATCCTCTGTCAAAAGATCATTGTAACGGATGAAGGTATCCGCCGGCTCAATCACTACCGGTACTTCATACTCTTTTTCCCCCGTCTTTTTCGCTTCTTCCGTCTCATATCTCATGGAAGTAAATATAGATGACGTAAGATCCGCAAATCCCTCACTCCTTGTCTCGCCGACAGTCATTCCGCTTGTGATATATTCCGCCACAAAGTTCTCGATAAACTCCTGATACATCTGCGACAGCGAAGTCTGCGTCGTACCGTCTAAAAAAGTACGGGCATTCGTAGTATCCCCCTGAAACTGCAGGTTCAAAATAGCTTCTGTATAACCGGCTGCGTCAAATCTGCCGCCGCACCCGGTCATTTCCAGAGTCAGGACGCCTGTCAGCAAAACTCCGACAAACCTTTTCAAACGTTTCATAAAGCTTCCTTTCACTTCTTCTACTCGTACACAATGGACTGCGCGATACTAACTGCCTTTTCCTTTCCCATAAGAACTGCGATCAGCTCCAGAGCAAAATCTATGGCAGTTCCCACTCCTCTGCTCGTAACGATATTCCCATCGACCACCACTGGTCTTTTCATGATCACAGCTCCCTGGATCTCTGTTTCTACAGATGGATAACAGGCGATCCTCTTGCCCTTTAATAGTCCTAAATCACCCAAAACCGCAGGCGCCGCACAGATCGCACCTACAAGTTTCCCGCTTCCGGCAAAATCCGTCACGACTCTTCTCACTCCCTCATGCTCCTTGAGATGCAGCGTCCCCGGCATTCCTCCCGGAAGCACTACTACGTCCACATCTGCAAAATTCACTTCCTCAAATAAATCTTCTGTCTGTATATTAATCCCATGAGCTCCGTGTACAATATATTCTTCTGTAACGGAGACCGTTGTCACATAGATCTGCGCTCTTCTTAACAGATCAACTACTGTCAGGGCTTCAACCTCCTCAAATCCATCCGCGAATAGTACGCCTACTTTAATCATAACCAAACTCCTTCCTGCTGCTTTTTTCATCACGACAATATTATCACCGTTTACTTTTTGTGTAAACTGTATTATGATACCTTTAATCCCTTCAGGAGGTACACATATGGAAATTGAACGAAAATATCTGGTAAATAAGCTTCCGGAGCGCCTCGACTCCTATCCCTGCAGGATCATAGAACAAGGGTACCTTAACACTGACCCTGTGATACGCATACGCAAGGATAACGAAAAATACGAACTCACTTACAAGTCAAAAGGGCTTATGGCGCGGGAAGAATATAATCTTCCGCTCAACCGGACATCCTATGAACATCTGATAAGCAAAGTGGACGGCCGCCTTATAAGAAAGCGCCGCTATATGATCCCCCTCGCCGACACCCTCGTCGTTGAACTGGATGTTTTTGAGGGGGACCTTGCGCCTTTAATTCTTGCTGAAGTTGAGTTTCCTGATGAAGCGCAGGCTCTTAATTTCGTCCCGCCGGACTGGTTCAGGGAAGATGTCACCTTTTCCGGGAAGTATCATAACAGCTACTTAAGTCAACATTAATCAAAACCGGTAATATCTGCAAAAGATGGTTACCGGTTTTGCTATTTCCCCTAATCTGCCAGAGCAAATCCGTCATGTACAGCATTCATTGCCAGATCAATGTCTTTTTCATCAACCAACACCGTAATCCTGATCTCAGATGTGGAAATCATATTGATGTTTACTCTGGAATTATACAGAGCCTCAAACATCTTCGCCGCCACACCCGGATTACTCATCATTCCTGCTCCTACAACCGAAAGCTTCGCCACATTCGGATTACAGGTAATCTCTTTGATCGTCAATCTTTCCTTATTCTTTTCAAGGATTTCGATTGTCTGCTCCATATCATCGCCGGCAACGGTAAAGGAGATATCTTTTGTTCCTCCGCGTCCCACTGACTGCAGGATAATGTCGACATTAATATTCCGTTTTGCCAGAGTTTCAAATATATTAAACGCGATCCCTGGTTGATCCGTAACCCCGATCACTGATATACGGGCTGTGTTTTTATCAGCGGCAACTCCTGTAACTAATAACTTTTCCACGCTGTTTCCCTCCTTCACCACAGTTCCTTCTGTATGATTCAAACTGGACCGTACCACTAACTCTACATTATATTTCTTTGCCATCTCCACAGAACGATTGTGAAGGACCCTGGCTCCCAGGCTGGAAAGTTCCAGCATTTCATCGTAAGTAACAACGTCCAGCTTTCTCGCATTTTTCACAACTCTCGGATCTGCAGTAAAGACTCCGTCTACATCTGTGAAGATCTCACACCTGTCTGCATGCAGTACGGCTGCCAGCGCCACCGCTGTTGTGTCAGACCCGCCGCGGCCTAATGTTGTAATATCGTCATATTTATTCACGCCCTGAAACCCTGTAACGACTACAATCTTTCTTGAATCCAGCTCATGTAAGATACGCTCAGTCTCTACACGTTTAAATCTTGCGTTCCCATAACGTGAAGTAGCGTGCATCATAACCTGAAATGCGTTAAGCGATACCGCCGGGACATCCAGGGACTGCAATGCCATCGCCATAAGTGCAGCCGAGACCTGCTCTCCCGTCGTCAAAAGCATGTCCAGTTCTCTTTTCTTCGCTTTGGGATTAATATCCTCCGCCATAGCGATCAACCTGTCTGTTGTATCTCCCATAGCGGACAGTACGACTACTATGTCGTTTCCCTTTTTATAATCTTCAATACATCGTTCTGCCACATGAAAGATTCTCTCTTTATTTGCAACAGAACTTCCCCCGAATTTTTTAACAATCAGCATAGATCCTCCTGCAGCAGATGTCCCATTAATTTATATCCTTCAGTCCACACATTTCCTGTCTGGGACGCTGTCTTTTCATTGTATACTTCCGGGCCGTCTTCTTCAATGGTGCTGTCATACAGAAGATAGGGCACCGGTTCGCCTGTGTGTGTGCGCACCTCGATCGGTGTAGGATGATCCGGCAAAAGAAGCAGACGATACTCTTCTCCCGCTTCCTCAAGACCGCAGATCACCGTTTTTAATACTCTTTCATCAATATATTCAATCGCCGCGATCTTATCAGCTACGCTGCCCTGATGTCCCATCTCGTCCGGAGCCTCCACATGAACATAAGCAAAATCATACCCGTCATAGGCGAGAGCTTTTACTGCCGCTCTGGCCTTCCCTGCATAATTGGTATGCAAACCGCCATTGGCGCCCTCGACGATAACGCGGTCCATCCCGACCCCAACGGCGATTCCCTTAAGAAGATCCACTGCCGAGATCATCACGCCTTTTTTCCCTGTCCTTTTTTCAAAGGAATCCAGCGAAGGCTTCTTTCCAGCTCCCCAGAACCAGACTGAGTTAGCCGGGCGGAGACCTTTTTTTCTTCTTTTTATATTTACCGGATGGTTATTGAGGATCTCATAACTTTTTTCCATCATTTCCCGAAGTTCCGGATCTTCCGGAAGATAGCCGCCAATCCTTTTTGTCAGAATATCATGGGGAGGCGTAAGTTCCATTACTTTCCCGTTTTTTTTAATTAGCAGATGACGGTAACTGGTTCCTGCGTACAGTTCATACCCTTCGATGAGAAGCCTTTCCTTAAGCTCCTCTACAAGAATTGCCGCTTCCTCAGTGGAAATTTCATCTGAACTGTGATCGATCATGATCCTGTCTTCATACGCACACTCCTCTTCTGATAAAGTTACGATGTTACATCTGAACGACACATCTGTTTCCTTCATATTCACCCCGATACTCAGCGCTTCCAGCGGGGATCTTCCGGTATAATATACTCTTGGATCATATCCCATGACCGCAAGGTTTGCCGTATCGCTTCCCGGCGCCATTCCCTCAGGCACCATAGATACAAGTCCTACTTCGGACATTGAAGCCAGACGGTCCATCTCAGGAACATAAGCCGCCTCCAACGTGGTCTTCCCGCCCAGCTCTTCCAGCGCTCGCCCTGCCATGCCGTCACTCAAAATCACCAGATATTTCATGGTCTCTCTCCTTATCCGACTATCTTTCTATACGGATCATATGCAAAATCTGATCCTTATAACGGTTTGCCCTCGTATCATAATCTCCTTCCATCATGACAGGAGTTAGGAATCCGAATTCGCTTTCCAGCCCTTCCACCTTTATGATCTCGATGTCACCAAAGGAATACTGAAGCTCTGAAAGCATCTCCTGAGCGTTCCCCTCCATACGGATAAAGAATCTCCTCTTAGCGTCTCCCTTATCTTCCAGTGTAAGTTTTTCCTGCTTCCACATAGTCATAATATTTCTGTTCAAATGTTTTGCGGCGTCTACTACGTCCGCGACAACGGCGCTTGCAGTCGGAAGTTTGCCTGCGCCGCTTCCATAAAACATCGCATCGCCCAGAACGTTGCCATGGACAAAGATTGCATTAAATACACCATTTACATTATACAGAGGATGCTCCGGATAGATCATACACGGCGCAACGATCGCATGAAGACGGCTGCCGCTCCGTTTGCTGGATGCAAGAAGCTTGATGGTTGTTCCCATGGCTTTGGCATACTTCATATCTTCTACTGTAATCTTTGTAATTCCTTCACAGTAAATATCTTCAAAATCCACCTGCTGCCCCGAGATCAGGGAGGACAAAATCGCGATCTTTCTGCAC
>CAZNXL010000128.1:0-6036 GCA_964577075.1 uncultured Dorea sp.
CTTCTGCGATCTCATTTACCGGATAAGCGTCTACTTCCCAGCCGAATTTGATCTGAGCTTCTACTTTGTCGCCTTCTGTAACGGCAACATTTCTCATGTTATCCGCAATTCTCATAACACGGACATGGCTGCTCTCGATCACTCCGATTGCCGTACGCATCCAGGATCCGATTCTTTTCTGAACGTCTTCATCCGCCCAGTAACCCATGATAACCTTGCGCTCCATGTTAAGGCGGCTGAAGATATGGCCATACTCACGGTCGCCGTGCGCCGCCTGATTCTCATTCATGAAATCCATATCTATGGTATCGTAAGGGATCTCACGATTGAACTGTGTGTGTAAGTGAAGCAATGGTTTTCTGAATTCCTGAAGTCCCAGGATCCATGATTTAGCCGGTGAAAATGTGTGCATCCATGTAATAACGCCTGCACAGGTATCATCCATATTCGCCTCGTTAAATGTCTTTCTGATCAGTTCATTCGTAATAAGTGTTGGTTTCCATACAACTTCATATGGAAGATTCCCAGAAGCATTCAGTTCTTCAACGATCTTCTGAGAGTGCTCTGCTACATGCGCAAGACACTCATCTCCATACAGATCCTGTGAACCTGTACAAAACCAAAATTTATAGCTTTTCATTTCCAGCATGATTATTCCTCCTACAATGATTACAAAATATATTTTGTAATAATATCTTATTATGAAAAGGCAAAAGATACGGCCTGTTAACAGTATCCCTTGCCTTTTCCCTGGTAACTTGAGCCCATCGGCCCTATATTCTTCGAATAGAATCCCGAAGAACAGCCTCGGCGCTAAAGATATAATTTCCGTCAAAAGACGGATTATCAATCTTTTTTAAAAGGTTTTTCGCTGATTTTTCTCCCAGCTTTTCCTTCGGATGGGGAAATGACGTAAACGGCACCCGGCAGATCTCCGCAAGATCAGAATCATCGATACTTACGACTGACAGATCCTCAGGTATGCGAATTCCTCTGCTCAGAGCAAGATCAATCACCTGCTTTGCCACTTCGTCATTATAACATACAATACCTGTACATCCCTCAATCCGCTTAAACAGGTACGCTTCCTGCTCCTTCAATTCCATCTGTGCTTCCGTATCGATCCAGAATATCTGTCTGGAGCTGATCTTTAATTGTGATTCACGCACAGCGTCAACAAAGCCACTATAACGTCTGCGTCCCTGACCGTCGTCCAATTTAAAGATACCGGCCAATCGTTTATGTCCTGCCTGAATGAGCAGATTGGCCGCATCTCTTGAAACCGAATAATCATCAAGTCTTATGCAGGGCGCCTGCAAAGCCGGATATATATCATTAAAAAATATAATCGGAATATGTCGATCCATAATTTCTTTATAGTATTTTATGTTAGGGTTTGGCAGGGCGCTTTTTGATGGTTCCACAATCAGGCCATCAATATTATTTTTCTGAAGGATCATCTTAAGAATCGTTGTTTCATTGGACACTTTATTACCCGTAAAAGAAACCTGCATAGCATAACCCGAATTCAAAAGAGTCTTCTCAATCCCCCTGAGTGTCAAAGGGAAAATATAACTTTCATAAAATGTACTAACAACAGCAACATTCATATGCCTTTCTTTACGCATCTTTGGTAGGATGCCGCCAACATAGGTCCCACTGCCCTGGACTCGTGTTACGATTCCCTGCCTTACCAGTTCCTGTGTCGCACGCCTGATCGTCTGACGACATAAACCAAACTCTCTGCCCATTTTTTCTTCTGACATCAACCGATCACCTGGTTTCAGTCTTCCATCCGCTATCTCTTTTGTGATCCAGTCAATGACTGTCTGATATTTAGGTTCCCGCGCTGTCATTATTCATCGTCTCCATATCCCTTAAGTGATTCTCAACAGGCTATTTAATAACCTGAAGAGACTTTCTGTCAGCGAATACTGCAACGAATACCAGGAATACAACACCCTCAATCAACTGTAACATCTGTGTAGACATTCCCATCATAGTAAGTCCACTATTCAAAACAATATACAGCAGCGAGCCAACGATGATATTTTCAAACCGAACGTTAGCGCCGCCGGAAATCGGCATTCCGCCAAGTACCAGCGCGATCAGGATCTGTGTTTCGAGCTGGTTTCCGCCTGAAGATGTTACGGAACCAACCTTAATAACATTAATGAACGCTGCAAATCCTGTAATCGCTCCCGCCAGAACATAGATGAAGAATTTCATCCTGTCTGTACGGATACCGGCAAACTTAGCTGCCTTCTCACCTGCGCCGATTGCTTTAAGATGTGTACCAAACTTTGTATAACGGAATGCTATAAAGCCAATTACCAGCACAACAACTGTACAAGCCAGTTTTAATGATGTTGTATCATAGTTGATCAAAAGCGCTGATCCTCCAACCGGGGCATCCGTTGTCAGATACTTAATTATACCTCTAAAAAGGAACATTGTACAGATTGTAACAATAAAAGATTTTATTTTTCGGTTTACATAAAAGAAACCATTAATTGCACCAATCGCTGCACCGGTGACGATACCGCCAATAATCGCAAGCGCTATATTCGTTTTGGAAAGCATGCAGACTACGATAGAAGCAATACCAAGAATGGACCCCTGAGAAAAATCAAGACCGCCCATTGACATGATAAAAAATACACCCATAGCAGCAATCATTGTAACATACACCTGGGAAAGAACCAGGTTCATATTCGACATCATTCTGCCGCCTGTCAGAATATTAAATAATATAAAGACTACTACCAGACCTACAATCGGAAGTACCCGGCGGAGCATCGTCATTGTGGAAAACTTTTTCAGTTCTTCCTCTTTACTTACTGTTTTTGTATTTGCATTTGCCATGACTTTCCTCCTTAAACCATCTTCGAAATCAGGCTGTTCTCATCCATCTCCGGATTTCGCATAAGCTCACCGTTAATTTTGCCATCCTTCATAATAATAATTCTGTCACACATTCCAATCAGCTCCATCAGCTCTTCGGAAATCATGATAATGGATTTTCCATCCTTGCGCATCTGATCCATTAACTGGTAGATATCCTGTTTCACTTTGATATCGATTCCACGTGTAGGAGAATCCAGAACGATGATGTCCGAATCCTTACCGATCCAGCGTGCAAGTACGACTTTTTGCTTGTTACCGCCAGACAGTTCTGATACAAACTGATCTGTATTAACCATCTTAACTGATATTTCTTTCGCATACTTGTCGGCAAATGTACGAAGCTTTTTGTCACTCAGAAGGTGCAGCGGACCGGAGCCAAGTCTGTCCAGTGACGGAAGACAGATATTATCTCCAATACTCTGATTCATAACGACTGATTCATTGTCCCGGTCTTTTGATGTATAGGCAATGCTGTGTTTGATCGCTGTCGGAATATTATTGATCTGTGTTCCATCAGCCAAAGTAACTGTTCCTTCTCTGTCAAAAGAAGCGCCAAAGACTGCCTTACCAATCTCATGCATACCGGATTCAGAAAGACCTCCAAATCCAAGAATTTCACCTCTGTGAAGATCAAAGTTAATATCTTTGATAAGGCCCGGAACATTGATATTCTTTACGGAAAGAACTACCTCATCAGATATCTTCTCGCCGTAATCCGTACGGTAATACTTACCTGTCACTTCACGTCCTACCATCAACCTCTTCAGATCGTCTTCTGTCACATCTTTACTCTTAACTGTGTCAATATATACGCCATCCCGGAGAACCGTAATCGTATCAGATTTGTCCAGTACTTCCGGAAGGTCATGAGAGATAAAGATAATTGTATTTCCCTCTGAACGAATACGCTCCATATGTTTATACAGCTCTTCACGCCCTTCCTGTGAAAGTGCTGTAGTCGTCTCGTCAATCACTACAATCTTCGGTTGGAAATAGGTAGCTTTTACAATTTCAACCAGTTTTCTGTCCTCAAAATTGTATTCATCAATCATATGTGATGCTTTAATCCGCTCAAAACCATACTTGCGAAGCAGATTATCCGCCTCTTTGTTCATCGCATTTGTATTTTTAATTCCGCATTTTACAAATCTGTTCTCATGTCCAAGGAATATGTTCTCAGCAACTGTAAGTCCGGAAAGAGTACCGAGTTCCTGTACGATAATAGATACTCCTTCATAATTTGCTTCAACCTGATTCTTTGGATGAATTTCTTTGCCATCCAGAATAAATGTACCACTGTCAATAGAATAAATACCTGTCAGCATATTGGTCAAAGTGGATTTACCTGAACCGTTCTCGCCGATCAGCGCATGTACTTCTCCTTTGCTAATATTAAACGATACATTCTGTACTGCCTTCGTAACTCCAAAGGACTTACAGAGATTTTTGACCTGTAATCTTACCTCATTACTCATTGTATGTCCTCCTTCGATTATTTAACGATTTCGCCCTTATCAACTCTTGTTGTCAGGGTAACGATGATCAGCAGTGCCAGACCAGTAATAACGTCCTGGATCGCCGTAGGCGCTCCCAAAGCAATAAATCCGTAGAAGATAATATTAATCACGAACTCACCGATAATGATTGCCTGAATCGGGATCCCGTATTTTCTGAACGCCATACCAAAGAAACATCCCATGGTAGGAGTAAAGTTACGGCTCATGGAAGACATGCCTGTCACCGCAACCATGGAAGAACCATAGCTGATGGAGAGGATTGCTTCAACCCCGAAGAAAGCTCCACTGATGATAAACGCCATTACTTTATATTTATTTACATTAATACCCATATTTTTTGCTACAAATTCATTGGAGCCAATCGCGTAAGTATATGTTCCGACTTTCGTATAATTCAGGAATATGTACGCCACAACAAAGGCAATCAATGCAAGAATGATACTTCCCTTCATAGAACCGAACAGACGAAGGTTGGAAGGAAGTGTCTGTACCACTCCGCCTGCAAAATAGTTCGCAACTGCTTCATAAATAAGAGCAAGTCCTGTAGTAACAATCATTGATGGAATTCTTAATTTTACATAAAAGCTGCCGTTAAGTATTCCCACGATCGCTCCACAAATGATGCTTCCAATAATAAATCCCGGATAACCCAGACCAAATTTTGTTGCCATAACACATCCAACGATGGATGAAAGAATAATGTTTGAGCCGATAGAAAAGTCAAACATTCCCATGACCATTACAAAATAGAAACCTACGGCTCCTGTCGCCGCAAGCAGACCAGCCTGGAAATACTGGAGCATCTGGCTCGGAGAGCCAAAATTACCTGGTGTAATAGCCTTAAAAATTGCCCAGGAAGCAATAACTAAAACGATCAGTATCACGTACCCTTTTACTTTACCGGACAACTTTTTTGCTTCTGCCGTTTTTGTAGATGAACCCATATCGTATACCTCATTTTAAAAAGTTGTGCTATGTGAATTTCCTTTTACCAGAAGGAGCCGACATCACCGCACGATGCCGGCTCCTTTGAAGATCTATTTAACCCAACAAATTTCTGTCTGATTAAACTATTCTGCAGAACCGTCTGCACGCGCTGCCGCATCTTCAATAGACAGTGACTTCGCTGTTTCCTGAAGCTCTTCCAGACTCTCTTCAGAAATAGCTACAAGCTCGTCTGTTGTATATGGGAGCTGATCTACAAAGTATTTCTCGTAAGTTGCATAATCTTCTGCAGAAGATACATACAAGTATGGGAATTCAACATTTACAAAGTTTCCTGCAAAGTCTGTGTAGTTACCTTTAATCGCATTGTAAACCATCATGAATGCAAATAAAGGATCACAGTAATGTCCGCCGGACTCACCAGCCATGGAGCCGTTCTCAAGACGCTCGCCAAGGTCTGTAAGGAAGTCTGTAGATACAATATCAATATCAGCTGTTTTGCCTGCACGCTCAACTGCTGCGATAGCGCCCTGAAGCGGGTCGCCGCCGCCGCCTGCCGGAATCAATGCATCCAGCTTCGGATCTGCGGACATAAGAGCGTCTGCAGCCTTAGAACCACCGTCAGAAGTTGTACCTGCATACTGTGGCTCAGAAAGAGTTGCCTGAT
>CAZNXL010000129.1:0-6001 GCA_964577075.1 uncultured Dorea sp.
CAGGATCTTCAATGCTCCGATCCACATGGCTTTCCGCCGCAAAATTTACAAGAATATCGGGATGTTCTTCTTCAAACAGTCCATACACCGCATCCCTGTCGCAGATGTCAGCTTTTACAAAGCGAAAATTTTTATTCTCCATCGCAGAAGCAAGCGTGGATAGGTTTCCGGCATACGTCAGCTTGTCCAAGCAAATAACCCGGTAATCTGGGTATTTTTTTAGCATATGGAAGATAAAATTACTTCCGATAAATCCGGCGCCGCCGGTTACAATGATGTTCATAATCTATAATTCTCCGCCTATTTCTCAGTTTTCTTAGCCTGCTCTTAATGCAGCGTATCTATGTATTTCCCGTCCAACACGTCCTTCAGATACTGCCCATACTGGTTTTTCTTAAGCACCTCATAAACCTTCAGCACATCCTCTCGACTGATCCAGCCGTTCAGATAGGCTATTTCCTCCAGACAGGCGATTTTTCTGTGCTGGTGCTGCTCCACGGTCTTTATAAAATTCGTAGCATCCGCAAGGCTCTCGTGCGTACCTGCGTCAAGCCATGTAAATCCCTGACCGAGCAGTTCCACGTTCAGTTCGCCGTTTTCCAGATAGATACGGTTCAAATCCGTGATTTCAAGTTCACCTCTGGCACTCGGCTTCAGATTCTTCGCGTACTCAACAACCCTGTTATCGTAAAAATACAACCCCGTCACGCAATAATTACTCTTCGGTTTTTCCGGCTTTTCTTCAATGCTTATCGCCTTACCAGCCTTATCAAATTCTACAATACCGAAGCGTTCAGGATCGTCCACATAGTATCCGAATATGGTTGCACCCTTGCCGTTCTCTGCGTTTTCCACAGCGGCCAGCAGTCTTTTCTTAAGCCCATGTCCGGCAAAGATATTATCGCCAAGAACCATGGCAACGGTATCATTACCGATAAATTCCTCTCCGATTATAAATGCCTGCGCCAGACCGTCAGGACTCGGCTGAACAGCATAAGACAGTCTTACACCAAACTGGTGACCATTGCTGAGGAGATCTATAAATCTCGGAGTGTCCGCCGGCGTAGAGATTATCAGAATATCCCTTATTCCTGCGCTCATCAGTACAGACATCGGATAATATATCATAGGTTTGTCATAGATCGGAAGCAACTGCTTTGACGTTACTTTCGTAAGCGGATACAGTCTTGTGCCGGAGCCTCCGGCGAGGATAATGCCTTTCATAATCTTTATTTCCTATCTATTTTAATTTTTGAAATGGCTATAGGGGGAGTCAATTTTTGAATTTTCGCGGGCTTTTTCTCTTATGGCAATTTTCTGTTTTTTTATCATCATCCATACAAGAAACAATCCTTTCGCTTGTTTAAAGGGAAGTCTTCGCACCTGCCCCGCAGGATTTTTACCGCTGTGATGAAGCAATTGATTACTTTATCGCGTTTGGCAATTTTAGCATTCATGTTTTAATCCCCATTTTGAATTAAGCTTTCATATATTCCGAGCAATTGCTTATAATTATCTTCCGGCAGATACTTGGCTTCATAATCCGCCCTGGCGTTCTGCCCCATCAATTTGCATTTTTCCGGAGCATCCCACAGCTCCCGTATTGTTTTTATAAATCCGTCTGTATCTCCAAGACATACCTTATATCCATTGACACCGTTCTCTATTGCTTCAACAGAAAAACCGAGATCCGTTGCAACAAGCGCCTTTCCCAAACTTTCCGTCTCAATTTCCACCATAGAGCAGCCTTCATACCATATGGAAGGGAACACAACAAATTCTCCGCTCTTAACAATACTTAAGCACTTTTCATGCTGTATATATCCAAGAAACAGGACATTATCTTGCGCATCTGCCCATGCCCCGAACTCTTCCTCAAGCGGTCCGCTTCCCATTACCACCAATGGGATGTCAGGAAGCTGATCCCAAATCTTCATGAGAATCCGGATGCCCTTTTCTTCCCCGATGCGTCCATAGAAAACAACATATCTGTCAGGCAATCTCTCCGCTTTAACAGGATTTAAATTAACTTCCGCATCCGGCGCAAAGTTATATTTTTTAACTATCTTATTGCTTTCAAATCCAATATCAGTAAGCAGCTTAATTTGATTATTGTTCAAGCAGATATATTTATCTATCTGCTTATAGAAGCTCTTACGGATTCGATGATACTTAAAAATGCAGGCAACTATCAGGCTTTGCATTCTGCTTCCCTTAAAGCAGCCGTATCTGCACATACGCAAATAATGCCCATCTCCACACTCGTTGCAGAGCTGTGTTCCTCGCAGCGATGTCGAACACGGGCAAATAAACCGCGTATCATGGAGCGTCGCAACCACAGGTACATTACAGCGTTTCGCGGCATAAAGAACAGACGGAGAAAGGAGCGGGAAAAATGTGTGAATATGAACAATATCCGGTTTTTCCTTTTTTATCAGATTTCGGACAGCGTTATAATTCTTAAAAGACCACATCATGCCAAAGGTTGATTTTATTTTCCCTATTACCCCTGCCGAGTCAAACTCGTCATTCGACGCCGTGTATCTTACAACTGTGTTCCTGTGCTGTTCCAACAACGCCGTCTCAATTTTAAATACCTGATCGTCCCCGCTTGCAGAGCCTTTTCTATGAAAGTTGTGTATTGCAAGTATCTTCATGATCAACTCACCGTATTTACTTTCTGTCCGGATTTCGGAAGAAGAACGCTCTCATACCTATCGGCTATATACTCCCAACTATATGCATCCCGTATTCTCTTCTTTGCCTTCTCGCCAAGCTCTGTAATCTCATCTTCACTCAGCGCATCTGCCTTATCAATCAGCTTGCTCAAGCTACCATCCGTTTTTTCCCAGTAGAGTGCGGCATCCCTTGCCACTTCTCTATTAAATACAACATCCAGCAACAGATTCAGATTTGTGCTCCCCAGCGCCTCCAGCAAGCTGGGATTCGTACCGCCGACCTCGTGTCCATGAAAATATCCGTAGGCATTTTCCCTGATTTTCATAAGCATTTCTTGGTCATACACGGTACCCACAAACTTAATCCTCGCATCAGACCGGAAATGCCGTTTCCCCTCCAACTTATCCAGAAATTCCTGATTTAAATTTGTAATGATAGCGCAATTTTTTTCACTCCTGCTCTTCATGAATTCGGCTATAATTGTCTCGCAGTTATTTTCCGGAACGCAGCGCCCAACTACCAGATAGTAATTATGCGGAGACAGCCCCTTGCTTTGGTACCAATCCAGTAGCTTCGGATCATTGTCAGTCAGCTTACTTTCTCTAGTTTCAGCACCGTAAGCGATGAATGTGGTCTGCGGATTTCGACCGCCTATTCCTTTCCCGTCGTAGCACTCATGTATGTAATTCTCTATATTCACGGAATCACAGATCACGAGATCGGAGTATCTAACCATCATCTGCTCTGAAATCTTCCAGTATTTCCTGATTGGTTTGCTCCATTTGTCTCTTAAAAATTCATGCCCGTCCGGATTAAGATATACTCTACCGCCCAGCTTGTGTATTTTTCTGTAAAAATGTCTCATGAAAGGTCCGATTCGACAGGCGAGGATATAGACTATCGGGTGTTTAATCCGATTCTTTTCAATATACTCGCAGCAATATTTCAGCGCATTCACATCGTAGTAAATTGCCGCAGCCGAACCCAATTTTTCCGGAATTCTGATCTTAAAACAATGCGCATTGTGATACTCGAACTCGGTATCGCTGACCTGTTTGACTCCGGTCAGTTTCGTCTCGTCCATGCAGCCGTCGCCGTTTGCCTTGCAAGATACGTGGTACTTTATTTCATTGTTATTCTCGTGGTACTCCGTCAGCTTGTCCACGAAGGTTTCATAACCGCCATAGGCTCTGAAAGACTTCGCACCGACTATAAAAACGTGCTGCATTTTCGAAATTTCTCCTTGTGTTCAAATTTTCATGTGCCGCTCCCATTTTCTGTACAATTCTCAGATGTATTTATCTCATTCATATAATCCTTTCCTCACAAAAGCAAGAGGGGCAGCCTTTCTACCGCCCCTCCACTAATTATTAGCAGTGTATTTATACACCGGGATGGGCTTTAGGTCTCCATCCCGACCATCGGGACATATTTAATGTCTCTGACCCGACATCTTAAACGCAAAGCGTTTTATCGACCTAAACTGATTCATGCGGCATCCATGCACGCCGCACATGGTCTTTTGACCCATTTATATTATACCCAAACTTTCACAGGAAAGCAACAGTTTTCAAAAAATTTCTTTGTAAAATTTTTGCGATCGATTTTTGGCCGCCACCCGCGCCGCTGTTTCCCCGTTCGTCCTTATGCCTGACTGCGTCCTGTATAACATATTTGTTAAGCTCTATAATGAAGAAAGCGATTTTTCTATCAGTCAAGCTGTTCATATCTTCTCCATCTTTCTGTTTAGCTCGGTTGTCTCAATTCTCTCTTACTAATCTCAAGCGAAGCCGCGATCACCTGATCCATATCGTAGTATCTATACTCACCAAGCCGACCGCCGAATATCACATATTTTTCATTCTGCGCCAGCTTCTGGTACTCTTGATACAAGCCGGAACCTACTACTAAATAATCGTACATATATTTATCCTTCATTCATTTCCAAGAACTTCTCAAGGCAATACATCTGCCATTTTTGATTGCCTGTGAACCTGTTTATATCAATATCCTTCCTGAATTCAGGTCTCTGTGGCCCTGCCCAAGTCTTAAAATATGCATCCACAGGACGAGGCATCGGGACCTTGTTAGGCACAGGAATTTCTGGATATTTCTTATGCATAAGTTCACGAATCAGATACTTCGGCTCTCCATGACGCACACGATAAAGGTCAAGCTCATCCGCCATCTTAAGTCTTGCATACGGATCATAATATGGCATGTCTGCCACAGCAAAAGCGTTCAGATAAGAGCTAGATGATTCGATGGAAAACACATCATCCATGAAGGACAGAAAATCAATCTTATCCCCATCCTTGCGATACCGTTCAAAGAGATACAACATGGACTCAGGCTCTGCAAGAACATCCTCTGGATTTGTAAATGTATATCTCTCAACGAATTCATCAAATGTCCAGTCCTTTGCCAAAAGTCCATCCATACCCCCAAAAATAAGATCGCTGCTTTCGCCCACGAACATTATTTCAACACCATTAGCTTTAGCCTGTAGCGCCGCCTGTAGGATCTGAGGCTCGATGGAGTGTACCGGCGCAGCTTTTGCCTTCATCACAGGTTCCAAATGAGAGATTACTGTGTTCCATGTAATGTCCACATAATGCAATGTCAATCCATAGTGCCTAGCGTAGTACTCTGCTCTCTCCAGTTCCTCTTTCTGGTACTCGCCTCCAAGGAACCGAAAAGTATATGCATCCGAACCACGAAGATAAGAAGCAACAATGGCAGAATCCATACCGCCTGAAAGAAGGATACCTTTCCTTTTCCCCATAAACTGCTCCATTTGCTTTCCAATCTCACGGTCGATATCATCGCTCGTATGAACAAGAATACGCTGATCATCAGGAATAGGAATTATATTATGATGCACCCCTCCCCCTGCATAAAAATCAACATTATCTTTGTTTATATATCTAAATGCCATGTAAGAACTCATGCAATAATTTTTATCAATCATCATTCTGTCCTCCGCGAATATATTCTTTATGTGTTATTACACCTGTCTCTTTAGCCCATCCACGAACTTGCTTAAGAGCTTCCGTAATCTTTGTTGAAGAAATTCCTTTTGTATACGGGAAGTAGATAATTTTTATCCCTTCCTTTGCAAAGTCCTCTTCATACCGCTGCCACTTTTCTGTTCCATACCAATCATCACCTACAAAAAGCATTGTTGCACCCAGTTCCTTGCACGCTTTTAATTTGTCCATATCATATTGTGGAACAGCTGCATCTACATATTTGCAAGACCGGACAATCTCAATACGATCTTCAAAAGGGATCAACGCATTCTTCCCCTTGTACTGGACAA